>DASSCU010000063.1 GCA_035697485.1 Actinomycetota bacterium | reverse complement strand
AAGGTGCAGGAGCGTCAGAAGGAGATCCTCAAGACCCTGTCCGACACGCTCGACCTGCTCACGATCAGCGTGGAGGCGGGCTTGTCGCTCAACGCCGCGATCGCCCAGGTCGTGCAGAACGTGCCGGGCGTGCTCTCGGCTGAGTTCGCCCGCATGCTGCAGGAGATCCAGCTCGGCGTGCCGCGTTCCGAGGCGTTCCGCCATCTGGCCGATCGCACCGATGTCGAGGAGCTGAACGGGTTCGCCCTCGCGATGATCCAGGCGGACGTGTTCGGTGTGTCGATCGCGAGCGTGTTGCGCACCCAAGCACAACAGCTGCGCATCAAGCGCCGTCAGGCCGCTGAGGCCAAGGCGCAGCAGACGCCGGTGAAGATCGTCTTCCCCCTGGTGCTCTGCATCTTGCCGGCCCTGTTCGTGGTCATCGTCGGCCCAGGGGCGATCCAGATCGTCACGCAGCTCTTCGCGAACTAGCACGAGCTGCACCTCGGCCCCGCGCCTCGCGCCGGCCGCTCCCGGACCCTTCCAGGTCCGGCTGCGGCCGGCGTTCGCGCATGCGACCTAAGCCATCATCCGTCTGTACCATCGAAGGAACACCCCTTGGTCGGATAGCACAGCGCGCCTAGAGTGGTTATCGTCCCCCATACAGGGGATGAGGGCAGTCACCCTCCTCGCCAGGGACAATTGGAACGTGGGGACGTCAGCTTGGCCGAACGTCTCGCCGACATCTCCCCCCGACACGAGCGAACATGAGGCGATCGGTGGAGCGACGGATCGAGGATGCGACGCCGGGAGAGGCGGCCGCCAGTCAAGGTCGACTGGAACCCCCTCCTGAGGTCGTGGTCGAAGACGAGGTCGTCGAGGAGGTCCTCGACGACCTGAGCGTGATCTCGCAAGAAGGCGATGTCGCGGTCATCCGCGACCTTCAGCCGGAACGGGCGGCGCCCGCGGACGTCGCGTCGGAGGTCGCGCCGCCCGACGTGGGGGCGCTGGCTGCCCCCGACGGCGCGACCCAGACCCGATACCGGATGTTGGTGGCCGGCCTCGTCGCGAGCGATGTGCTCTGCCTCAACCTCGTCTTGTCGGCCACCGATCTGCTCGACGAGATCGTGGTCGCCCAATCCCTCGGGCGATACGGCTGGTTGATCGCGATCGTCGGCACGCTGGCATGGGTGGGCATCTTCCACGCCTTCGGCCTCTACGCGTCGAGGCATCTCTCGTCCCCAGAAGAGATCCGGCGCGTGATCGGTGCGACGTCGGTGGGTGCCGCGCTGCTGCTGATCCTCGGCGCGGGCAGCATCACGGGCGGTCCACCTGTCATCGGCTTCGCGCTCCTGACGCTCGTGCTGCTCGAGATCGCGAGCCGGCTGGTGTGGCGGCGGTACGCGCGAAGCTTGCGACAGAAGGGGCTCCTGGCGTACCGGACGATCGTGATCGGCTCCGCGCGCGATGCGGCCGCCGTGTCGCGGGCGATGATCGACGACGAACGCAGCGGCTTCTTCCCGATCGGTCGTGTCGCGCACGAGCGGGGGAGCGATACGCCGGGGGCGCCGCACTTCCTCGGTCCGATCGGCGACTTGGCCGGGGTCGTGCGCGAGTCGAGCGCGGAAGCGATCGTCGTCGCGTCGCCGGTCTTGAGCCTCGCCGACCTCGACGCCGTGCAGCAGCTGTCTCGACGGGAGCACCTGGCGCTCCGCCTCGTGGCCCGGGTGCCGCACATGCTGACGCATCGTCTGACCCTGCAGCCGGTCGGTTCCGTCATGACCGTGTCCGTACGCCCGGCTGAGCTCTCCGGGAACCAGGCAGCGCTCAAGCGTGGGTTCGACATGGCCGCCGGCAGCTTCGCGCTGCTGATCACACTCCCCATCCAGCTGGTGATCGCCGCAGTGATCGCGATCACGTCGCCCGGGCCGGTGCTCTTCCGGCAGAAGCGGGTGACGAAGGACAACCGAGCGTTCACCGTGTACAAGTTCCGCACGATGGTGCACGGAGCCGATCGGGATATGGATGCTCGCGGTGTCGACCGCACGCAGCCGTTCTTCAAGGGTGGCGACGCACCCCCGATCACGGGGGTGGGCAAGGTGTTGCGGGCGCTGAGCCTCGATGAGCTTCCGCAGCTGTGGAACGTCGTGCGGGGTGACATGAGCCTGGTCGGGCCACGCCCGCTTCCGGCGGAGCAGGTCGAGGCGAACCCCGAGCTCTTGGGTCCACGTCACGAGGTGCGTGCGGGGCTCACCGGGTGGTGGCAGGTGAACGGTCGCAGCGACGTCGGTCCGGAGGAAGCGATCAAGCAGGATCTCTTCTACATCGAGAACTGGTCGCTCTCGCTCGACATGTACATCATCCTTCGAACCATCGGCGTCCTGCTGTTCCGCAAGGGCGCCCGATGAGCGTCTCCGAAGAGACGGTGCCGCCCGGCCTCGGCGAGGAGGCGAAGCGGGCGGCGTCGACCGGCGTCGGGAACCTCGGGCTGCAGCATCGCGAGATCTTGGGCATGCGTGTCGACGCGACCACCTACCCGGACGCGATCGATCGGGTGCTCCGCTGGGCCGACGCCGGTGGATCGCGGACCGTCGGCGTCGCCACGGTGAACAACGTGATGGAGTCGCACGACGATCCATCGTTCCGCGACGTCATGAACGACTGCGACCTCGTGACGCCCGATGGGGTCCCCCTCGTCTGGGCCCTCAAGCTCCTCGGCGTCGGGGACGCCACGCGCGTGTACGGGCCGGAGCTCACGCCTCGGCTCCTGGCTCGGGCAGCGCGCGACGCCGTGCCCGTCGGCTTCTACGGGGGGAGTCCTGAGGTGATCGACGCGCTCCGCGACGTGGCCGCGGAGCGCTGGCCCGAGCTGCGGATCGCGTACGCGTACAGCCCGCCCTTCCGACAACTCGACGAAGGCGAGGACGACGAGATCGTCAACGCCATCCTCGCGAGCGGGACGCGGATCCTCTTCGTGGGCCTCGGCTGCCCCAAGCAAGAGCGGTGGATGCGGGCCCATCGGGACCGGCTGCCGATCGTCCAGCTCGGCGTCGGCGCCGCGTTCGACTTCCTCGCCGGCACGAAGCGTCAGGCACCGGCGATCATGCAGCGTGCCGGCCTCGAATGGTTGTTCCGTCTCGCGACCGAACCCCGACGGTTGTGGAAGCGGTACCTGCGGCACAATCCGAGGTTCGTGGTGCTGTTCGGGGCGCAGGCGGTTCGCGCGCGTCGCGGTCAAGGTGGCGCGCGAGACTGACGATGCTGATTCCGGGCCGCTCGGGCCGGTGCGGAAAACCACGGAAGGTGCGGGAGGACTCGGGATGCGGGTAGGAGTCATCGGGACGGGGCACGTCGGGCTGATCACGTGTGCCTCTTTCGCGGCCGTCGGTCACGACGTGGTCGGCACCGACGCCGATCGGAGCAAGATCGACGCCCTGCTCGCCGGCGACATGCCCTTCCATGAGCCGGGCGTCGCCGATTCGATCCGCGAGGGCGTGGCCGCGGGACGACTGTCGTTCGCGCACGAGACCGAGGAGGCCGTCCCCGAGGCCGACGTGGTGTTCGTCTGCGTGGGCACGCCCCCGCGCGCGACCGGCGAGGCGAACCTGGTCGCGGTTGAACAGGCCGCTCGACAGGTGCTCCAGCATGCCGCCGCCGGTCTCGTGATCGTCGAGAAGTCGACCGTGCCGGCAGGCACCGCCGATCGGCTCGTGCGCTCGGTCTCGCTGCAGCGCGCCGATCTCGTGGGCTCGGTCCACGTGGTCTCGAACCCGGAGTTCCTCCGGGAGGGGCACGCGATGGCGGACGCGATGTCTCCGGAACGGATCCTCGTGGGTGCCTCATCGGAGTCGGCGTTCGCGGTGATGCGCGCGCTCTACGAGCCGTTCACCGATCGAGGGGCTCGCATGATCGAGACCGACATCAGGACGGCCGAACTCGCGAAGCACGCGTGCAACGCGTTCCTGGCCCTCAAGATCTCCTACGCGAACGCGCTCGCTCGTCTCTGCGAACGGGCAGACGCCGACGTCGACGCCGTCACCGAGGTGATGGGTGCCGACTCGCGGATCGGCCCTGCGTTCCTGAACGCCGGCCTCGGCTACGGGGGCTACTGCTTCCCCAAGGACCTGGTCGCGTTCGACCGGCTGTCGACCGCCCTCGGCTACGACTTCGCGATGTTGCGGGAGGTCCAGCGCATCAACGACCAGGCGGTGGACGCAGCCGTCGAGAAGATCCGAGATGCGCTGTGGAACCTCGACGACAAGCGGATCGCCCTCCTCGGCCTGGCGTTCAAACCGGGGACCGACGACGTGCGCATCGCACCGGCGCTCGAGCTTGCGTCGCGGCTCCGAGACCTCGGTGCCACCGTCGTAGGGTACGACCCGCACGCGGCGGAGAGCGCGGTTCGCGCCCAGCCGGAGCTCGAGATCGCACCCTCGGCGTACGAAGCGGCACATGGAGCCCACTGCGCGGTGCTGTGCACGGAGTGGGAGGAGTTCCAGGAGCTCGACTTCGCCAAGCTCGGTGAGGTCATGGCGACCCGGGTCTTCGTCGACGGTCGGAACGCGATCGACGCGGACGAGGTCGTCGGGCACGGGTTCCACTACTACCCGGCGGGGCGGCGCCCCTCGATCCCCGATCGTGCCTAAGGCCCTCGTCACCGGCGGGGCCGGGTTCCTCGGATCGCACCTGTGCGACCGACTTCTGGCCGATGGCTGGGGCGTCATCGCGTACGACTCGCTCCTGACCGGACGTCGCGAGAACCTCGACGAGGCCGATCGCAACCCCGACTTCGTGTTCGTGGAACACGACGTCACCTACGAGCTCCCCGATCCGGGTCCGGTTGACTGGGTGCTGCACTTCGCCTCTCCGGCCTCGCCTCCCGACTACTTCGGTCACCCCATCGAGACGCTGCGGGTGGGTGCGCTCGGCACGATGCGCGCGCTGGAGCTCGCACGCGAGCGAGGCGCGCGGTTCCTGCTCGCTTCGACCTCGGAGGTCTACGGCGATCCCGCGGTCCACCCTCAGGTGGAGTCGTATTGGGGAAACGTGAACCCCGTCGGCCCCCGGTCCGTCTACGACGAGTCCAAGCGCTACGCGGAGGCGCTCACGATGGCCTACGGCCGAACGTACGCGATGGACGCGAAGGTGGTGCGCATCTTCAACACCTACGGACCGCGGATGCGCCGGGACGACGGCAGGGCTGTGCCGAATTTCGTGGCCCAGGCGCTGAGCGGTCGACCGCTCTCGGTCTACGGGGATGGGTCGCAGACCCGCTCGCTCTGCTACGTCGACGATCTGATCGAGGGATTCCGGCGGTACCTCGACGTCGAGGAGGTCGGGCCGATGAACCTCGGGAACCCCGAGGAGGTCACGATCCTGCGGTTGGCCCGCATGGTCTCCGAGATCGTCGGCGTTGAGGAAGATATCGAGTTCCTTCCACCACTCGTGGACGATCCCGCGGTACGCTGCCCCGACGTGACGAACGCGAGACGCTGGTTGGGGTGGGAGCCGACCGTGACGCTGCGTGACGGTCTCGAGAGGACGGTCTCTTGGGCCCGAAACGCCGGGTGGGGCGCAGCTCCATCGTGACTCCCGCGCCGGCTCGTTCCGGCGGAAAGCGTTTGAAACGTGTGAGGAACGGAAATAGGCCCTTCGACGGGTTGCTCACCGTAGCCCGAACGGCCTATGATGTGCCCCAGATCGGGCGACACGGCCGTGCGGGTGCCGTGTCCAAGAGGAAGGAACGTGCATGAAGAAGGCTGCTGCGGTCTTGGTCGGCGCGATGGTCTTCATGACCATGCTCGCCGGAACCGCCTTCGCCGACTACACGGATTCACCACCGCCCGAGAACGTGGTCGAGGGCGCAGGCGGTGGCACCGCGTTCACCGGCGGCGACGCTTCGACGGCCGCGATCGTGGCGGTCGCGCTCGTTGCGGTGGGTCTCGTCGCGCTGTTCGTCGCGCGGCGTCGCACCGCGACCACGTCGTAACCGGCGGCAGGCATCGAACGAGATGCCCCGGGGCCTCAAGGCCCCGGGGCATCTTCGCGTTCCCGGGGGTCCGCGTCCTCAGCCGAAGGCGTTGGTCGCGTTGCGCCACCATCGCAGCGGCGCACGCGCCCGGAAGTGCACGACCAGGTCCACCCTGCCTTCGGGAGTGCCGCGCCAGATCGCCGCGCCGTCACGCGACGCCATCGGCTCGCTCGTCCAGACGACGTCGGTGCCCGACGGTGGGCGCACGACGACCTCGACCGCGGTCGGTTGGACCGTGATCTGCGGCAGGATCGTGAGGCGATAGACCCCTCCGGAGGAGTTCCCCCTCCACACGTCGTCGCGATGCGTGACGATCCGCAGCGTGGATCGCCCGCCGCCGGGGGTCGTGATGACGTCCTGATACCGAGGACGGCCGAGCTCCTCGCCGACGCGCATCGCCTGGTCTCGCCCGTTTCGTTGCGCCTCGATCAGCTCGCACGGCCCGGGGCACGAGGCGGTGATGATCGAGACGTTGTCGCCGGGCACGTGGCCCTCGATACCGACGCCGGGGCCGATCACGTACCGCGGCACGTCTTCGGTGGGCGCGTCGTTCTGGATCGCGATCTCGGTCGTGGCGAACGCCTCGCCCTCTCCCCCGAGGAGCACGTCGTAGCGGATCGACCGCGTCGCGTAGTAGTCGACCTTGCTCGCCGAGCGGTTGTTCACGTGCACGGCGAGGAGGTCGTTCCCGTCCGGCGCGGTCAACCCTCGATCGAGGCCCGCGAGCTCGAGGCCGCGCTGGATGGTGGGGTCGGTCGAGTAGAACTTGAGGTGTCCACCGGCGATCGCATCCGCGATCGAGTCGATCTTGCGTTGCTGGTCGGATCGCTCGGCGAGGAACCGCTCGAACGCCTGGCCGACGAGCAGCCCGAGCACGCCCTTCCGCTCCTTCGCGGCGCTGGGGTAGAGCACGTAGGCCTCGTTCGCCATGAAGTCGACGACCGACCGTGCATCGACCGAGACGCCGAGTGAGGGGATCGTTGCCGGGCCGGTGACGCGGAGCAGCTCGGCCACCGCGAACGGGTCCGCGACGATGACGCCGTCGAGTCGCTCTCCGGTTCCGAGCTCGTACGTCGAGAGTGCCGCGCGCGCCGCGGAGGGGAAGTCCGCGGTCATGTTCATGTCTCGCCAGGACCCCGCGCCTCCGTAAGCGTCCCAGTTGCGGCGGTAATCCGGGTTCGGCGCGGGCACCTGTCCCGGGTTCGCCTCCGGAAGGGTGCGGATCGGGTTGAACCGGCCGACCGACAGCGTTCCGTCCTCGGCCGTCAGGATCGCGTACGCGCCCCAGATGCCTCCGGTCCCGCGCTGTTCGGACGGACTCTCCGCGATCACGAAGTACCGTCGGGGACCGTCGGCCCCGGCGAATGCGGGGAGCCCCTCGACGAGAAGCGAGGCCGCATCGAGCGAACGGCTCGCGAACGCCATCTGCTCCTCGGCCTCGAAGCGGGCGTCCGCCACGACGGCGGGGAGCAGGCTCGACGGGGTGGCTCGAACCTCGGCGAGGGCTGCTCGCGCCGCGTCCGCGGCGAGGGCAACCTCGTCGCCCAGCTCCGACACGGTGTCGATCGGCAGCGATCCGTCCGACGGAGCGAGCGAGCCCAACCCGTCCGGGAGCGACGCGATCGCCTCGGTGAGGTCGGCGGCGGCGGCGGCGAGCGTCGCGCCGGCGTCCGCGACCCCCGAGGCGACATCGAAGGTCCGTCCGAGGACTGGGAGGATGCTCAGGGCACCTCCCAGGCCGTGCGACGCCCGGTCCCGCCCGTCGGCGAAGTGGGCCTCGGCCGCCTCGAACCGCTCCTGCGCTCGTTCGAGGTCGCCGGCGAGCAGTGCCCGGCGGCCCTGGGCGACGGCCACGCGCCCGGTCTCGGCGTCTGCCCGCACGCCGAAGCCGACGAGGAGGGCGAGCGCGACGATCGTCACGACGACGGCCACGCTCACGAGGAGGAGCGCCGTCAGTCGACGACGGTTCTTCCGCGGTCGGACCTGATCGGGTTCGTCGGCGAGGGCGTCGTCGGGGGGATGAGCCGAGATCTTCATGGGAGGGCGCGCCGTCCGACGAAGGTCGTCGGGTCGACGAACGAGCCTATCATCGGGGGTTGCGCAGGTTGTTAGGCTTCCCGGCCATGCAGGTCGCCTATCAGGGGGAACCCGGCGCCTACAGCGAGCGGGCGGTGCGCTCCCTGTTCCCCGATGCCGATCCGATGCCGTGCGAGACCGTCCGGCTCGTCTTCTCGCGGGTGACCAGCGGTGAGGCCGACCACGGCGTGGTGCCGCTCGAGAACTCGCAGGCAGGCTCGGTCAACGAGACCTACGACCAGCTCCAGCACACCAGCCTCCTGCACATCGTGGGGGAGGTGCTGGTCCGTGTCGACCACGCGCTGCTGGGGGTGTCAGGGGCCCGGCTGGAGCAGGTCCGACGTGCGCACTCCCACTGGCAGGCGCTCGCCCAGTGCGAGGAGTTCCTGTCGTCGATGCGTATCGAGCCGGTGCCCGTGCACGACACGGCCGGTGCCGCACGCCTGGTCGCTCAGCGGGGCGATCGCGAGGACGCGGCGATCGCGAGCGTGGAGGCCGGGGCCGCGCTCGGGCTCGCTGTCTTGGCGGAGCGGATCCAGACCGAGAAGGAGAACTTCACGAAGTTCGCCGCGATCTCGACGGGCGCTCCCGATCTCGGAGCTGCGGACAAGACGTCCCTGGTGATGGCCGTGCGCGACCGGCCCGGTTCCCTGCTCGCCTCCCTGCAGCCGTTCGCGGAGCGCGAGATCAACCTGCACAAGCTCGAGTCCAGGCCGAGGAGGGGCAAGCCCTTCGAGTACGTCTTCTACGTGGACCTCATGGCGCCCGTCGACGCGCCCGAGGTGGAAGACGCGCTCGCCCGCGTCGCCGAGCACACCTCGCTCCTGCGCGTGCTGGGCAGCTACCGGTCGGCGGGAGAGCCGGTCTGACGGGGTACCCGGGTGGGTTCCTCGCTGCCGATACGATGGGCCGCATGGCGCAGGACGATCGTTCCTTCCGGCCATCCCGTCGGAGCGTCGGCATCGCCGCCGGGGTGGTCTCGGCGCTGGTGGTCGCCACGGTCGGGTGGGCGCTGGTGCGCGGTGGCGACGATGGCGGCAGCACCGGCGCGGCGCCCCCCGCCTCGGTGTCCGTGCGCACCCCGAAGCCCGCGAACCGGGCCGTCCGCGGCGTCACGACGTTCCGTGGGAACGCGACCCGCTCCTACTACGGGCGTGGGCCGGTGCCGCTCGACCCCGTCGTGCGGTGGCGGCACCCGGAGGTCACGAAGCTCTGCTCAGAGTCGATCGTGGGCGTCGACGTCACGGAGTGGTGCGGCACCGGATGGACGGGCCAGCCCAACGTGATCGAGGTGCCGGGCGGCGGCGTCGAGGTGCGTGAGGGCGCCTACGACGGCAGGTATCACTTCGTGGACGGCGAGACCGGGGAGCCGGTGCGTCCCCCGCTCGTCACGCTGGATCTCGCGAAGGGATCGGCGACGACCGATCCCGACGGCTTCCCCCTCTACTACGCGGGCTCCCGCGACGGGCACCTCCGGGTGGTCGCGCTCGATCGCGACGAGCCCGAGACGCTCTGGAGCCTCGATGGGGGAACGAGCGCCCCGCGGCCTCTCCGCAACGACGACTGGGACGGCGCGCCGCTCGTGATCCGTGACCACCTGCTCGCGGGCGGTGAGAACGGCTGGTTCTACGTGATCCGCCTCGACCGCGCGTACGGGGAGGACGGACTCGTGACGGTGGCCCCCGAGGTCGTCGCGACGATCCCGGGCTTCGACGACGAGTTGTTGGCGGTGCTCGGAGACCAGGAGGTCTCGATCGAGAACTCCGTGGCCTACCGCAGGGGCGTCGCCTACTTCGCGAACTCCGGCGGGCTCGTGCAGGGATGGGACATCGGGGGCCTGCTGGACGGCGGCACCGAGGTCGAACGGGTCCTGCGGTTCTGGGTCGGCGACGACGTCGACGCGTCGATCGCGATCGACGGTCAGGGGTTCCTGTACGTCGCCGCGGAGTATCAGCGGTTCAACGATCGCTCCCGCGAGGTCGGGCAGCTCATGAAGCTCGATCCGCGACGGCCCGACGATCCCCTCATCTGGAGCATCGACGCCCGTGAGATCGGGTTCGAGGGTGCGGGCGGCAGCTGGTCGACCCCGGCGCTCTACGGCGACGTCGTGTTCTTCTCGACGGCGGCGGGGCGAGTGCTCGAGGTCGATCGAGGCACGGGGACCGTGCTGCATGAGCTGCAGGTCGGGGCGCCCTCGATCGCATCACCCGTGGTCGTCGACGGCGTGCTGATCCTGGGGGACTGCCTCGGCGACCTGTACGCGTGGGATGTCACCGATCCGTCGATCGAGCCGCCGCTGCTGTGGAAGATGCGGTTCGAGGGGTGCATCGAATCGACGCCGGCGGTGTGGCGGGGGTGGCTCTACCTCGGCACGCGCGAGGGGTACATGTACGGCATCGCCGACGCCAACGGGTCGTGAGCTCGCCTCGCTCCGCTCAGAAGAACGCGGGGAAGTCGGCTCGGTACTGCGCCGTCTGCCACGCCGCCAGCGCGAGGGCGCCGACCGTGAGGGCGGCGAAACCGGCAACGGCGATCGCGGTGCGCGTCGAGCGCGAACCCCACCCCTCCGCGATGATTCCGGCGGCCAGTCCTGCGGCGAACCCGCCGAGGTGCGCCCGCCAGTCGATGAACGAGTTGAGGCCGAACCCCAAGAGGAGGTTCAGGATCAGGAACGGCACCAGCCCTCGGAGGCGTGCCGCGGCCAAGGCCAGCTCGCGGTGCCGGTAGTTGTACGCGACGAACGCCCCGACGACGCCGAAGATCGCCCCTGAGGCCCCGACGCTCACCTGGGTGGGCTCGCCCGCGAACGCGTACGAGGCCGCGCTCGCGAACAGGCCCGTCGTGAAGAAGATCAGCAGGAAGCGCCCCCGCCCGAGCTCGCGTTCCACCACGGGACCGAAGAGCCACAGCGCGTAGGCGTTCATCAGCAGGTGCAGGATGCCACCGTGCAGGAAGATCGCCGTGACCATGCGCCACTGTTCGCCGGCCGCGATGCCGACGATGTCGCCGTCCGGGAGTTGAGCGAGGCCGATCGAAGCCCCGAGCCGCACCAGGTCGATCGTGTTGGGGCCGCTCAGCAGCGAACCTGCCCCGCCCGCCACCACCTCGAGCGCGTATCCGATGCCGATGAGCACGAGCAGCACGCTCGTGACCGACGTGGCTTTGGCGTTCGCGATCGCCACACGCCGGCCTGGTCCCTGCCGGTACTCGCGCCGCGCCTCGGCGACGCAGGTCGGGCATTGATGCCCCACCGGGGCGGCGATCATGCATTCTGTGCAGATCGGGCGACCGCACCGTGTGCAGTGCACGCCGGTGGCCACCGCGGGATGGCGGTAGCAGTGATCACCCCCGGGTGGGGGCGGCGGGATCACCGGCTGCTGTTCCATGCCGTCCATGCTACGGGCACCCCGGCGGAAGACGACGATCGATGGTCGAGTCCACTCAAGGGCGCAGGCCGTCGAGCGAGGCTCGAACGTCGTCGAGATCGAACAGCGGGCCCCACCGCTCCACGATCGTGCCGTCGGCGTCGATCAGGAACATCCACGGCTCGGTGAGGTCGCCGTCGCGCAGGAGCCAGTCGGCGGCGGCCCGGTTGACCGTGCTCTCCTCGTAGTCGCGCCAGATCTCAACGTGGATGAACTCGGCGTCCCCCCGGTACTCGTCGGCGAGCGCCTCCAGGGCCTCGACCGTGGGGCCGCAGAACTGACTCTGGCAGTACACGGGGGTTGCGAACTGGACCAGCACCGGGCGGCCCTGGCGGAGCGCGTCGGCGATCGTGGTCGCGTGCAGGTCGGGATCGGGCACGTCCGCCCCGTCCTGTGCTCGGGAGTCGATCGCGACGGCGGGCACACCCTTGGAATCCATCGTCAGGTTCTTCGTAGCGAGGGCGGCACTACCCGGCGCAGGGATCCGATGTTCCGGGTAGACCGTGAAGGCCGCATCGAGCGTCGCCAGCGCACCGTCGATCGAGGTCGTGACCGTCGCGTTCCAGATCCCCGGCTCGGGGAACGTGACGTCGGGCGTCACGTAGACGCCCGCGACGTCGGACGGGTTCGTGAGCGTTGGCCCGTCGCCGTCGCCCGGTTCGTTGCCCGGAGCCGGGACGAACCCTGCCGTCGTCGCCGGGCCTTCGAGCGGTTCCTGAGACCCGTCGCTCCCGAGGTAGCTGAAGGCGACGTCGATCTCCCCGAACGACAGCAACTGCACACCGGCCTCCTCGGTGCTCGAGAAGACCCCCACCTGCACGGCCTCGGGGGAGTCGGCCGCAAGGTCGGAGCTCGCGACCTGGGCCGAGAGCGAGGCGGCGTCTCCGGTCGGCTCGGTCGCGGACGACGTCGTGGCGGGGTCGGCCCGGTCGTTGCCGGTGCACGCCGCGGTGAGCAGCGTGAACCCGAGCACGGCGGGCAGGAGGCGTCGCGTCATGGACATCATCCTCTCGCACCGATGGTCGAACGACCGGTCGTCTCGAACGCTCACGGCACCGAGCCCTCGTGCCGCAGGAGCCAGCGTTTGCGGTCGTCGTGGCGTCCGTACCCGCCGATCGTGCCGCCCGCGTGCACCACCCGATGACACGGCACGAAGAGCTCGATCGGGCAGGCCGCGAGGGCGCTTCCGGCGGCTCGTGCGGCGCGCGGGCTTCCCGCCATGCCGGCGACGTCGCCGTAGGTCCAGAGCTCGCCGAAGGGGATCGTGGCGACGACCTCGAGCACTCGGCGTCCGAATCCCTCGCCCACGAGGGAGAGGTCAGGCGGTACCGAGAGCTCGTGTATGCGACCGGCGAAGTAGCCACGCGCCTCGCGCTGGGCCGTTGCCGCGATCGCTGTGGCCCCCGACCCCACGCCGGTCGCCGCCGGCCGTTGCCCGAACCAGCGCTCGATGCGGGCCAGCTCGAGGTCCCGACCGTCGTCGTCGAAGATCGTGGCGACGACCCCGCGATCGGAACAGACGATCGTGAGCGTCCCGATCGGGGTCGACAGCGTGCGGTGGCGCACCGCGGTCATCGTCGCAGGGTCACACGGGCGGCCACGGGTAGGGTCGTTCCCCGAGCGGCGAAGGGAACACGGGTCGGGCGAGGACGGCGTCGACCCGGCGGCCCATCGCATCGACCTCCTCGTCGGAGAGGAGGGTGTCCAGCCGCTCACGCGGAGACGTGCCCGAGGCCAACGCCTCGCCGAAGACGCCGAGCCGGTCGACGAGTGCCTGGGGGATCGGCTCGTCCATGTACTCCCAGATCACGGTGCGCAGCTTCGGGTCCTCGTGGAAGCAGACGCCGTGGTCGATGGCCCAGATGCGTCCGTCCTCGCCGAGCAGGCAGTGCCCGCCCTTGCGGTCGGCGTTGTTCACGACGAGGTCGAACGCCGCGATCTCGCGGAAGGCGTCGGGGAACCGGTCCTGCAACGTGAAATAGTGCTCCTGCGGTTCGAAGGGCACGAACAGCTGCACCGACCCGAAGCCTTCGGGCCCTTCCCGAAGCACGGTGGGAGGCACGTTCGGCCAGCCGAGCGCGGACGCGACGAGGTACGCGGCGACCTCCCGCCGCCCGAGCGATCCCTCCGGGAAGTCCCAGAGCGGGCTCTCGCCGCGGTGGGGCTTGTACACGGCCAGGGCCTCGCCGCCGTCGGGTGCCGAGGCGCGGACGAGGAACGTGTAGTTCGACGAGTTGGGGAGCAATCCGAGCAGCTCCAGGGCACCGCGCTCGAGCGCCGGCGGCACCGGCGGGGGCGTCAGTCCCGCTTCGAATGACCGTTCATCGCGGGACACGCGTGCCCCTCCGCATCGATCGGGTTCCCGCAGAACTGGCACGTCGGACGGCCCTGCTCGACGACGGCAGCGCCGTGTCGCGAGAGGGCGAACATCTGTTCCCGGGTGGCCGCGAGCTGCACGACCTCAGGCCGACCGGCCTCGTCGAGCACGGACGCGTCGTCGTCCTCGGCCTCCGGCACGGATTCCTCGATCTCGAGCACGAACAGCTGCAGGTCGTGGTCGTAACCGATCGAGAGCCTCCCGGCGCGCCACATCGGGTCGACCGGTTCCTCGAGACCGAGCTCGTCGTCGCTGGGCCCGACGCCGGTCTCGAGCTCCAGGTCGGCGAGGAGCTCGAGGATGGACGCCGCCAGCAGCTGCACCTGCTCCTTCTCCACGACGACCGTCATGAGCTGACCACGCCCCCGAGCCTGCAGGTAGAACGTGCGGGACCCCGGCTCGCCGATCGTGCCGGCGGTGATTCGGTCGACGGGCCCGAGATCCATGCGGCCTATCCTCGCAGGTTCCCTTCGGGACGCCGCCCGCGGCCGGGTGGGCGCGCCGTCTCCCAGGCGGGCGTGGCGCCGCCGGGGGCGAACCGACGCAGGTCGCCGGTGTCGTTCACGAGCAGCACCCGGGGGCTGCCCTCGCGGTCGAGCGTCACGACCGAGACCGACGCCGTGTCGACGACGATGCGTTGGAACCGTCCCAACGGCGCGCCGGCGAGGTCGGCGAGCATCACCCTCACGATGTCGCCATGGGTCGCGACGACGACGCGGCCCCGTCGATGCCGCTTCGCGATCGCATGGAGCTCACCGATCGCCCTGGCGTGGGCCTCCGGGAAGCTCTCGCCGCCCCCCGGGAACCGGAAGGTCTCGGGACGCTGCTGCACCTCACGCCATGCCTTCGTGCGACGCAGGCGCGTCAACGTCTTCCCGGTCCACGAGCCCGCGTGCATCTCGATCAGCGCGTCGCGTTCGACCACCGAAAGCCGGCAGGTCGCCGCGAGCGGCTCCACGGTCTCGACGCATCGCTCGAGCGGGCTCGAGTAGATCGCCGTGGGCCGGAGCGGTGCGAGCCGCTGCGCCAGCTGCTCGGCCTGGGCGAGACCCCTGTCGTCGAGGCCGACGCCCCGCGTCTGACCGTAGAGGATCCTCCCGGTCTGGGCGGTGAGTCCGTGTCGCACGAGGAACAGGGTCGTCATCGAGGAGCGCAGCATACGGTCGTCGGCCGTGGCTCGGCGGGCGAGGGGACGGGCCTCAGCCTTGTGCGGACGGCGACGTGGTGGGCAGCCGCACGACGAACATCGATCCGGCGCCGAGTTCGCTCGTGACGGAGACCGATCCACCGTGGTTCTCCGCCACGTGCCGGACGATCGACAGACCGAGCCCCGTGCCGCCCGTCTCGCGTGAGCGTGCGCGGTCGACCCGGTAGAAGCGCTCGAACACCCTGGGCAGATCGCGGACCGGGATCCCGATGCCGGAGTCGCTGACCGTAAGGGTCACCCCGTCGGAGCTCTCCGCGACCCGGATGTCGACGGCCCCCCCGGGTCGGGTGTACCGGATCGCGTTGTCGATCAGGTTCCGTACGAGCAGGGAGAGATCGCGGGCCGCGCCGCGGACGGTCGCAGGCACGGGCGCCTCGACCGTCAGGCGCACGTTCGCCTCTCGCGCCTGGTCCTCGTACCGTTCGGCCTCCTCGCGGACGAGCGCGTCGAGGCGGACCTCCTCGCTCAGCTCGCTGCCGGATTCGAGCCGAGAGAGGTCGAGCAGATCCGCGACGATGCGCGAGAGCCTGAGCGCTTCGCGTTCGAGCTGCGCGGCGAACCGCGTGACCGCCCGCGGGTCGTCGTCCACGACCGAGCGCAGGGTTTCGGCCGCGGCCTGGATCGACGCCGCCGGCGTCTTGAGCTCGTGGGATGCGTTCGCGACGAAGTCACGGCGGACCGTCTCGATGCGGCGGGCGTCGGTGATATCGGTCACGACCACGAGGACCGAGCCTTCGCCCGCAGGCGTGGCGGTCACGCGCAGCCAGCGAGGCGGAGCGCTGCGCTCCATCTCGACCGTGATCGGTGCCGACGACGCCGCCACCTGACGGACCGCTTCACGCAGATCGAGCGGAAAGAGCTGGGATGCTGAAGCCGGGCGACTCCCGAGATGACGCTCGAGCGCATCGTTGGCGAACGCGGTACGCAGGTCGGGATCCAGCAGCAAGACACCCTCCTGCATCGACGCCAGGATCAGGTCTTGGACCGCGCGCTCTTCCCTGACGTCCTCCTCGCGGCGGGCCAGCTCCGACGTGGCTTCGTCGGCGCGGCGCCGGGCGTCGTCGAGCCTCGATCTCGTGACCAGCATGCCCAGGAGCGCACCGAGGCCGCCGACGGCGACGAGACCGAGCACCGTGATCGCGATCGCGCCCGTGTCCATGCAGACCGGGAGCATACGCAGCGCGTTCATCGCTTCCCCGCCCGTTCGTCTCTTGTTCAGGGAATGGCACGCCGAATCTGTTGCCCGCGGACGCCGCCCTTCGGTCTGACCGAAGTTCGTTCACCCAGCGTTCATCTCGAGGTAATCGACCGTCCACCCTTCCTGCCTAACGTCGCCATCGACATGACGCTCCGAGGAGGCGGTCGATGAGGAAGCTCAGGAAGCACGTCGGGGTCCTCGCAGGACTGCTCGGGCTCTCGCTCGTGGCGACGGCGTGTGGCGGCGATGACGGTGGTTCCGGCGGCGACGTTCTCGAGGGTTCGATCGTGATCTCGGGCTCCTCAACCGTCGAGCCGATCTCATCTTTCGTGGCAGAGATCTTCAACGAGACGAATCCGAACGTCGCGATCAGCGTCGATGGGCCGGGCACGGGTGACGGCTTCGAGCTGTTCTGCAACGGCGAGACGGACATCTCCGACGCCTCCCGGCCGATCGAGGACGAGGAGGTCAAGCTCTGCGAGAAGAACGGCATCGAGTTCACCGAACTCGAGGTCGCGCTCGACGGCCTGACCGTGATGACGAGTCCGGAGAACACAGGCGTCACCTGTTTGAACGATGGTGACCTTTACGCCTTGTTCGGGCCCGAATCCGAGGGGATCGAGACATGGAACGGAGCCGACTCGCTCGCGACTGAGGTCGGCGGCAACGGGGGATTCCCCGACGCGCCGCTGGAGATCACCGCACCGGGGGAGGAATCGGGCACCTACGACGCTTTCATCGAGCTATCGGGCATCCCCGACATCGCCGAGGCGCAGGGTGTGCCCGAAGACGACTGGGAGACCCTGCGCAACGACTACCAGCCCTCGCCGAACGACAACGTGATCATCACCGCGATGGAAGGCTCCCCGGGCGCCCTCGGATTCGTGGGGTTCGCGTTCGCTGAGGAGGCTGGTGATGCGATCAAGGAACTCGAGGTCGACGGTGGCGACGGCTGCGTCGCGCCCAGCGCCGAGGCCGTCGCCGACGGCTCCTATCCGCTGTCTCGTTCGCTCTACATCTACGTGAGTGCCGACGCGGCGGCGCGCCCCGAGGTCGCCGCCTACCTCGACTACTACGTGAGCGACGAGGCCATGACCACCTTGGTGGAGGAGGTCGGCTACATCGCCCTGCCGACCGAGCGGGTCGAGGCGACGCGCTCCGCGTGGGGGTCGGCCGCTGCATGATCGAGATTGAACGCGGAGGGCGGGAACGGCTGGGGGGCGGATACCGCCCCCCGCCGCCCTCCCCGGATCGAAGCGAAGGGTAGGCCGTGGAGATGGCCAAGCCGACCGCGGACGCCCGTCTCTCGATCGGGTCGCTTCAGGGCAGCCCTCGACGCCGGCGCAAGGAAGGGTTCGTCCGGATCCTCCTGATGGCGGCCGCGATCGTCTCGATGGTCGTGAGCGTCGCCATCATCGTCGCGCTCGCCGGCAAGGCCGTCACCTTCTTGTCAAACGTGGAGCTCGGCCAGCTCTGGAGCGACGGATGGCGGCCCCGCAGCGGCGAGTTCGACGTCCTCACGATATTCATCGGGACGATCGAGGTGTCGGTCATCGCGATGATGATCGCGACCCCGCTCGGACTCGGCGCGGCGATGTACCTCTCTGAGTATGCAAACCCGAAGACGCGACGCAAGCTCAAGCCGATCCTCGAGACCCTCGCGGGGATCCCGAGTGTGGTGCTCGGGTACTTCGCCCTGCAGGTCATCAACCCGGCGCTCGTGCAACCGCTGTTCTCGTCGGCCGGCACATTCAACGTCATGGCGGCCGGCATCGGGGTCGGGATCCTCACGATCCCACTGGTCGCATCGGTCGCCGAGGACGCGATGTACGCGGTGCCGAGCGCGCTCCGCGAGGCGGCCTACGGGATCGGCGCGCGCCGCCGGAGCGTGACGACCAAGGTCGTGTTCCCGGCCGCCGTCTCGGGCATCGTGGCCGCCCTGATCCTCGGTTTCTCGCGGGCCGTCGGGGAGACGATGGTCGTGGCGATCGCCGCGGGCGCGACCGGCAGCGCGACCCGTCACCTGAATCCCCTCGAGCCGGGTCAGACGATGACCGGCGCGATCTCGTCGCTCGCGATCGGATCGGACCAGGTGAAAAGTACGACCGGGCTGAATCCGTTCGACTCGCTCTTCTTCGTCGGGCTGTTGCTGTTCGTCATGACCCTGGCCCTCAACGTCGTGTCGGAGCGGTACGTGCGGAAGGTTCGCAAGGACTTCTGATGGCGGCGATCGCACCCACCCGGCAGGTCCAGGGCTCCGTCGAGCTCGCGCTGCGGGGCAAGAAGCGCGACCTGTACGGCCGGTTCTTCCAGGCCACGTTGCTGCTCTCGTTGCTGCTCTCCCTCGCGATCCTGATCGTGCTGCTCGGCACCGCGATCTCCGATGCCTGGCCGGTGCTGTCCACGAGGGCGGGGGACTTCCTCACGAGCAACGTGTCGCGGTTGGACACACGCGCGGGTGTCCGACAAGGCATCGTCGGATCGTTGATCCTGATCGGGTTCGTCGCGGCCGTCGCGCTGCCGCTAGGCATCGCCGCCGCGATCTACCTCCAGGAGTACGCGAAGGACACGCGGACCAACCGCCTACTGACGACGAACATCCGGAACCTCGCCGGGGTGCCGTCGATCGTGTACGGCATCCTCGGGCTCGTCCTCTTCGTCCAGACCATGCGCACGGTCACCGGTCCGGACACCTTCGGCCGGAGTTTCATCTCCGGCGGCCTGACCCTGGCGGTGCTCGTGCTGCCGATCGTCATCCTCATCACGATGGAGGCCCTCAGGGCGGTACCCAAGAGCATCCGGGAGGCCGCCTACGGCGTGGGAGCCACCCGTTGGGAGGTCGTCCGGAGCCACGTGCTGCCGTACGCCGCCCCCGGCATCTTCACCGGCGTGATCCTCTCCCTGGCTCGTGCGTTCGGCGAGACCGCGCCCCTGCTGCTGGTCGGCGCCGTCACCGGCTACCTGTCGACCCCCGGCAGTCGATCACCCCTCGAGATCCTGCAAGGTCAGTACACCGCCCTTCCGACCCAGATCTTCTCGTGGTCCCGTCTCGCGGGTGAGGGCTGGAAGGCCAACACGGCGGCGGCGATCGTCGTGCTCCTCGTGATCATCCTCGTCGTGAACCTCGCCGCGATCCTGCTGAGGAACCGGTATGACCGAAAGTGGTGAGCCCATGGATACGACCGACCTGACAGCGACATCCCCCGTCGCCGAAGATGGTCCGCAACTGATCGTGAAACCGTCCGTCATCACCGAAGCCGACGAGGCCGCTCGTGAGGTCGTGTTCTCAACGACCGACCTCGCCGTGTACTACGGCGCCTTCCGGGCCGTGCGCGACATCAACCTGCCGATCCTGAAGAACGAGATCACCGCGCTGATCGGACCCTCGGGCTGTGGCAAGACCACCTTCCTGCGCTGCCTGAACCGCATGAACGACCTGATCGAGGGCGCTCGGGTCGAAGGGAAACTGCTGTACCACGGCGTCGATCTCTACGACGAGCAGGTCGACCCGGTCGAGGTTCGCCGGCGGATCGGCATGGTGTTCCAAAAGCCGAACCCGTTCCCGAAATCGATCTACGACAACATCGCGTTCGGGCCCAAGATCGCCGGGTACAAGGGGAACATGGACGAGCTCGTCGAGGAGAGCCTGCACCGAGCCGCGTTGTGGGACGAGGTGAAGGACAAGCTGAAGGAGTCCGGAATGGCGCTGTCAGGCGGCCAGCAGCAGCGCCTCTGCATCGCGAGGGCGATCGCCACGAAGCCCGACGTGATCCTGATGGACGAGCCGTGCTCGGCGCTCGATCCGATCGCGACGGCGAAGATCGAGGACCTGATGCAGGAGCTCGTGGCCGACTACACGATCGTGATCGTGACCCACAACATGCAGCAGGCGGCGCGCGTCTCCGACCGCACCGCGTTCTTCACGGTCGATGTGCACGAAGACGGCTCCCGCACCGGCACGATCGTGGAGTTCGACCGCACGGAGACGATCTTCACCAACCCGAGTGACCAACGGACCGAGGACTACGTGACGGGGCGATTCGGATGACCAGAGAGACGTTCCACGAAGAGCTCGAGAAGACCGAGCTCGAGCTGCTCAGCTTGGGTGAGCTCGCGGGCACAGCGGTCCAGCGCGCGATCGAGGCGCTGGTGCAGCATGACGACGCCAAGGCACAGGAGGTGATCGACGGAGACGATGAGATCGATGACCTCTATCTCAAGATCGATTCCGGGGTCCTGCAGATGCTCGCGCTTCAGTCGCCGGTCGCACTCGACCTCCGCCTGATCTCGGCGATCCTCCACTGCGATCTCCACCTGGAGCGTATCGGGGACCAGGCCGTCAACGTTGCGAAGCTCTACCTCGCAACCAGGGATGCTCGCGGCAGCGAGCCGATGCGCCAGCAGATCGAAGAGATGGGCACCCACGTCGTCACCATGGTGCGCACTTCGATGGAGGCATTCGGGCGGCGCGACCTCGATCTCGCATTGAAGGTGCCAGTGATGGATGATCCTG
Organism: Actinomycetota bacterium; assembly: GCA_035697485.1. Taxonomy (NCBI): domain Bacteria; kingdom Bacillati; phylum Actinomycetota; species Actinomycetota bacterium. The sequence goes on along the minus strand of DASSCU010000063.1, from coordinate 184,538 downwards.
TCGATCGCCTCAACCGAACGACGCATCTCGAAGCGCTGAAGCTTGCGGACGATCCCTCGCAGCTCGACTGGGGACTCCACATGAATATGGCAGCTCGGGCGCTCGAGCGGGTCGGAGACAACGCGGTGGACATCGCCGAGCAGGTTGGCTTCCTCCTCACGGGAGAGTTCCGCGAGTTCACCGATGCCTCACATCCGGTCTCGATGGAGTGAGTGTGTTGCGGGATGGTGGCGCGGTCGTGTCCGATCCTCCGGTCTCGATACTGATCGTCGAGGACGAGGAGTCCCTCGCCGACTCGGTCCGATACAACTTGGAAAGGGAGGGGTACCGCGTCTCGGTCGCTGCGGACGGTCGGCAGGCGCTGGAGCGGTTCCGCGCGGAGCGCCCGTCGCTCGTGATCCTCGATCTGATGTTACCCGAGCTGTCGGGGCTCGATGTGTGCCGCTCGATCCGCGCGGTGAGCGACGTACCCATCATCATGGTGACGGCGAAGGATTCGGAGGCCGACAAGGTCTCAGGTCTCGAGCTCGGTGCCGACGACTATGTGACCAAGCCATTCTCCGTCCGAGAACTCGTCTCCAGGGTCCGAGCACACCTCCGTCGCGCCACGATGCGCGGCGAGCCTGAGTCGATCGACGACGTGATCCAGGGAGGACCGGTGGAGATGGACGTCGCTCGGCATGAGGTGCGGGTCGGAGGTGAGATGGTCGCGTTCCCGCCCAAGGAGTTCGAACTGCTCGAGGCTCTCCTGCGCAGGAAGGGCCGCCTGCTCACGCGCCTCTTCCTGATCGAAGAGGTGTGGGGGGCTGATTACGTTGGAGACACGAAGACTCTCGATGTGCACGTGAAACGGATCCGCCAGAAGATCGAGGCCGACCCGCACCATCCCCGTCATCTCGTGACGGTCCGTGGGCTCGGCTACCGGTTCGTCGACGACGACTGACGACGTGGTTCGCCTCTCAGTCTCGGTGGACACCCGTGGGCAAGGCCTGTACGTTCCGCACGGCCATTGTGCGGTGGGAGGGTTGTCGCGTCGTGCCGTTCCAGGTGATCCCGCGGGAGCTTGAGTTCTTCGACCTGTTCGATCGAGCTGCCGACGGCATGGTGCGGGCCGTCGTCGATCTTACGGTGCTCCTCTCCGACCTCCCGAACGCCGCACACCATGCCGAGCGGATCCGAACCCTCGAGGAAGGGGGAGACGAGCTCACCCACCAGATCCTCGCGCTCGTGAACACGACGTTCGTCACACCGTTCGACCGCAAGGACATCCATTCGCTCGCCTCGTCCATCGACGATGTGCTCGACGCCATGGAGGGACTCGCCGACCTGCTGGCGCTGCTGCCGATCAGCCACCCGTTGCCCCACTTCATGCAACAGATCGATGTCCTGCAGCGGGCGGCGACCAGCGTCGCACTCGCGGTCCATGACTTGCGAACGCTCACCGGCGTGGAGGCCGCATGCGCCGAAGTCAAGCGCGCGGAGCGCGAGGGCGACTGGGTCTACCGCCGTGGTGTTGCGGTGCTGTACTCGGGCGACTTCGGAGCGATGGAGGTGCTGATGTGGAAGGACCTCCTCGACGGAGCCGAGGACGCGATCGATCATTGTGAGGACATCGCCAACATCGTCGAATCGGTGGCGCTGAAGTTCGCATGACGATCTGGGTCGCGGCGATCATCTTCATCGCGCTTGCGTTCGACTTCTTCAATGGGTTCCACGATGCTGCGAACTCCATCGCCACCGTCGTGTCGACGCGAGTGTTGTCACCGCAGCGGGCCGTCGTGTGGGCGGCATTCTTCAACTTCGTCGCATTCATGGTCTTCGGAACCGAAGTCGCCGCGACGATCGCAAACGATGTCGTGCACCCCGACGTCTTCACCAACGCAGTGATCTTCGCCGGACTCGTCGGAGCCGTGGCGTGGGACATCATCACCTGGTGGGTTGGACTTCCGACGAGCTCTTCGCACGCCCTCGTCGGCGCGATGGCTGGGGCAGCGGTTGCCAGTGCGGGCTGGGCCTCGCTCATCGCGTCCGGGTTCCAGAAGATCGCCGTGTTCATCGTGCTGTCGCCCGTCGTCGGGCTGTTGCTGGGGTTCACCCTCATGGCGGCGATCTACTGGACGTTCCATCGATACCGCCGACTCGAGCGTCTCAACCGAGGGTTCCGGGTGGGGCAACTGTTCTCAGCAGCCTCGTTCAGCTTGGCCCACGGTGCGAACGACGCCCAGAAGACGATGGGCATCATCCTGGCGTTGCTGATTGCCAACGGAGTCCTTCCGAGTGACGCCGATGTCCCTCTCTGGGTGGTCCTGTCGGCCCATACGGCGATCGGATTGGGGACCCTCTTCGGCGGATGGCGCATCGTGCACACGATGGGTTCCAAGATCACCAAGCTCCAGCCCGCGCAGGGGATGGCGGCGGAGACGGCGGCGGCCGCGACCATCATGGCGAACACGGTTGCCGGCATCCCTGTCTCCACTACGCAAACGATCACGGGCGCGATCGTGGGGGTCGGGTCGACCCAGCGTCTGTCGGCGGTACGTTGGGGTGTCGCCGGACAGGTCGTTTGGGCGTGGGTCCTCACGATCCCAGGGGCATTCGTGATCAGCTACGTGGCGTATCTCCCGTTCAAGGCATTCGGATGACCCTCGGACGTCGATCGCTCTTCTTCGCTGCGCTCGCGGGCGTCAGCCTGCTGCTGTGGGAGCCCACACCGGCGGAGTACCGATGGGTGAACCTATTCGCGGCGGCGCTCGCCCTGCTCTGGGCGATCGCGGTCGCCCTTGAGGATCGGTCACTTGGGCGCTGGCGGCCCGCGAGCGAGAGGCGGCGGAAACCGAGGACGGGGCCGAAGGACCCGTCTACGCGTGTTTGAGAACGACGGCCTCGATCACATTCGCCACGTTCTCGAGCCCGTCGAGCGCTTCCTCGAGCGTTTCATTCACAGCCTTCCAGCGGAGCACGTCCATGGCTCGGTGGTCACCTGAGAACAGATCGGCGACCGCCCGACGGTAGAGACGATCACCCTGGTTCTCGAGGCTGTTGATCTCGACCCAGTAGGGCTCGAGCTGATCCCGTCGCAGGTTCCGGAAGGCGATCATCGCCTGCTCGGTCTGGCGAGCGGCCTGGCAAAGGACATCGACTTGATCACGCATCGCCTGACGAGGCTCCTCGATCGCGTGGAGCACGAACAGGTCGGCCGTCGCTTCCACCGCATCCATCACGTCGTCCAGCGCGGTCGCGAGCTGGTAGATGTCCTCGCGATCCATCGGGGTGACGAACGTCGTGTTGATCAGGCGGATGATCGCGTGGGTGATCTCGTCACTCTCGTGCTCCCGCTCGGCGATCCTCCGCGCCTTCGCTTCGACGTCCTCGTACTCATGCACCAGGTTGCGGAGTTGATCGGTCGCCGCGCACAGACTCGCAGCTGATTCCTGGAACAGGTCGAAGAACTGATCCGGCTTCTGTGACACCTTCAACTTCACGACCGGCCTCCCGCTTTCCTGGACCCGTACCGTCGCATCATGGCAGTCGTTCGTCCATTAGACCTTCGGTGGTTGCAACCCTCGGCTACCCGTCCGTACGATGGCCGTCCACCGTGGATGCCCAGCCCTTCCCCGAGTCCGTGACGGCCACGACCTCGCGGTACATCAATCGCGAGCTCTCCTGGCTGGAGTTCGACTCGCGCGTCCTCGCGCTGGCCGAAGATCCGGCCCGCCACCTGCTCGAGCGGGTGAAGTTCGTCGCGATCTACACGCAGAACCTCGACGAGTTCTTCCAGATCAGGGTCTCGGGTCTCGAGGAGCAGGTCGATGCCGGCGTGGCGGCCATGACCCCCGACGGCATGAATCCCCAGGAGCAATTGGAGGCAAGCCGCGAACGTGTCGTCGCGATGCAGGAACGCGCCGACGCGCTCGTGCTCGGCGACCTGCTGCCCGCGCTCGAGAAGGAACGCATCCGGGTGGTGCACTGGGAGCAGCTCGCCGACGCCGACCGGGAGTTCCTCGGGAGGCGCTTCCGCGAGCGCATCTTCCCCGTGCTCACGCCCTTGTCGGTCGACCCGTCGCACCCCTTCCCCTACATCTCCAACCTGTCGCTGAACCTCGCGGCGGCGATCCGCGATCCTCTGACGGGTGAACGCCGCTTCGCCCGAGTGAAGATCCCTCCGCTGCTGCCGAGATTCACCGACCTGCCCGACGGCGAGCGCTTCGTGCCACTCGAGGAGGTCGTGGCTGCCCACCTCGACCAGCTCTTCCCGGGTATGGACATCCTCGGGGTGCACGTGTTCCGCGTGACTCGCGACGCCGACGTTGAGGTCGAGGAGGACGAGGCCGACGACCTGCTCGCCGCGATCGAGACCGTGCTCCAGCGCCGGCAGCGAGGTGCGACCGCGATCCGGCTCGAGATCGACCCGACGATGAGCGACGAGATGCGCCAGCTCCTGATGCGCGAGCTCGGCGTCGACGAGTCCCAGGTCTACGTGGGGGAATGGCTGCTGGCGCTTGGCGACCTGTGGTTCTTCGCCCACCTGGACCGTCCCGACTTGAAGGACGAACCCTGGACGCCCGTCACCCCACCCACGCTGCAGTCGGCGGAGGGCACGGCAGACGTGTTCGAGGCGATCCGTCGCGGTGACATCCTCGTGCATCACCCGTACGACTCCTTCTCGTCGTCGGTCGAGGCGTTCGTCGAACAGGCCGCCAGCGATCCAGACGTGCTCGCGATCAAGCAGACCCTCTACCGCACGTCGTCGGACAGCCCGATCATCCATGCGCTCGTGCGCGCCGCGCAGGCCGGAAAGCAGGTCGTGGCCCTCGTCGAGCTGAAGGCGCGGTTCGACGAGCTGGCGAACATCACGTTCGCGAGGACGCTCGAGACCGCGGGCGTGCACGTCGTCTACGGCGTGGTCGGCCTCAAGACGCACGCCAAGACGTGCCTCGTGGTACGCCGCGAGGGCGGCGGCATCCGCCGCTACGCACACATCGGCACAGGCAACTACAACCCGACCACCGCCCGCCTGTACGAGGATCTCGGCCTGCTGACCGCCGATCCCGACCTCGGCGCGGACCTCACCGACCTGTTCAACCTGCTCACGGGGTACAGCCGGCAGCGCGAGTACCGCAAGCTCCTCGTCGCCCCGGTGACGATGCGTCCGGGACTCGAGGCCCTGATCCGTCGGGAGATGTCGCACGACGACGGATCCATCGTGTTGAAGATGAACAGCCTCGTCGACGCAGACCTGATCGACGCCCTCTACGAGGCGTCGCAGGCCGGGGTCGGCATCGACCTGCTCGTCCGCGGAATCTGCTGCCTCCGTCCCGGCGTGCCGGGGCTTTCCGAGGAGATCCGGGTCCGCTCGATCGTCGGTCGGTTCCTCGAGCATTCTCGCATCTACAGGTTCGGGAGCGAGCAGCGGGGATACGACTACCTGATCGGGTCGGCCGACTGGATGCCTCGCAACCTCGACCGTCGTGTGGAGGCGTTGACGCCGGTCGAGGATCCGGCGCTGCAGGAACGCCTGGACGAGATCCTGCGCGTGGGGTTCGACGACGACGAGCTCGCGTGGGAGCTGGACCCCGAGGGCGTCTGGGGCAAGGTCGCGGCGACCGAGGGCGTCGAAGCCCACCGCGTGCTCCAGGAGCTGGCGGTGGCGCGCGCCGGCGGCGATCGGTGAAGCTCGAGCGAGAGGCCAAGCTCGAGGTCGAGCCCGGCTTCCGGATGCCGGACCTCTCCTCGCTCGACGGGTCCTTCTGCGGGCGATCCGGTACGACCGAGCGGTTCGTCAGCACCTACCACGACACCGACGACCTGCGACTGGTCCGCTGGGGGGCGTCTCTCCGATACCGCAACACTGAGGGGTGGGTGGTCAAACTCCCACGGTCGGTCGCCGCCCCGACGGTGGTGCGGCAGGAGCACTCCTTCGACGGAGGTGCGGGGAAGGCGCCGGCGGAAGCGGCCGACCTCGTCCGCGGCCTCGTCCGGGGTGGATCGATCGGGCCGGTACTCCGCCTGCAGACCGTCCGCCACCGAACCCGGATCGTGCGACCGGCCGACGATCGCATGGTGGCCGAGGTCGTCGACGACGAGGTGTCGGTGCTCGAGGGCCGTCGCATCGTTGACCGGTTCCGCGAGATCGAGGTCGAGCTCGCGCACGATGCGGCCGACCCGGCGATGGCTCCGATCGTCGATCTGCTGATCGACGCCGGGGCTCGCATCGGCGAACCGTTGCCGAAGATCGTGCGCGCGCTCGGCGAACGTGCCCATGCCCCACCTGACGTGGTCGCGGCAGAGGTCGGTCCGTCGTCGACCGTCGAGGAGGTCGTTCGGTCGACGATCGCGACGTCGACGCGACGCCTGATGCAGCATGACGCTGTCGTGCGGCTCGGCGTCGACCCCGAGGGAGTGCATCAGGCTCGGGTCGCGACCCGACGGATCCGCTCCGACCTGAGGACGTTCCGCTCCCTGCTCGAGCCCAGATGGCGCGACGAGCTCCGAGGGGAGCTGGGATGGCTGGGAAGGGAGCTTGGAGGGGTCAGGGACTGCGACGTGCTCGGGGAGCGGCTTCGGGAGGACGCGCTCCTGTTGCCCGACGACGACGCGACGAACGTGGCGAAGGTGCTCGACCGGTTGCGTGCGAGACGCGATGCCGCTCGCGCCGAGATGCTCTCCGCGATGCGCGAGCCGAGGTACCTGCGGCTGCTCGACGCCCTGGTCGCCGCCTCGGCCGAACCGTGCATGCTCCGCGACGTGGCCGGTGCGCCGGCGGCCGAGGTGATGGGGGTCCTGATGGACTCCCCGTGGGGGCACCTCAAGAAGCTCTGCGACGGCCTCGGCCCCGACTCCGCCGACGCCGAGCTGCACGAAGCCCGCATCCGGGCCAAACGCGTGCGCTACGCGGCCGAGGTGCTCACCCCGGTCTTCGGCAAACCCGCCCGGACCTTCGCGCGGCGCGCCGAGACGTTGCAGGAGGTGCTCGGGAGCCATCAGGATGCGGTGATGGCCATCGCGTGGCTCCGGGAGCAGGCAGGGGGAGCGACGCCTCGCGTCGCATTCACCGCCGGTAGGCTCGCGGGCATCGAGGCGACTGGGCGCGACGAGGCACGGCGAGCGTGGCCAGACGCTTGGGCCGGCCTCCGCCGGAAACGCTTGAGGTTCTGGGAGTGAAGACCCAGATCCGCGCCGGTGGCGGTGTGGTGCGTCGACGGGGTCGCGTCGGCCCCGAGTTCGCGCTCGTGCACCGGCCGCGCTACGACGACTGGACGTTCCCCAAAGGGAAGGCCGAGGACGGGGAATCCGACGAGGAGAACGCCGAGCGCGAGGTGCGCGAAGAGACCGGCTTCCGATGTGAGCGTGGCCCCGAGGTCACCACGATCGACTACCTCGACCACCTCGACCGCCCGAAGACGGTGCGCTACTGGCTGATGTATCCGGCGGGAGGCGCGTTCGCGCCGAACGCCGAGGTGGACGAGCTGCGGTGGGTCGATGCGCCGACCGCAGCCGCCCTGCTCACCTACGACCACGACCGAGGGGTGCTGGACGCGGCGCGCTCGTTCGATCAGCCGGTCTACCTCGTGCGGCACGCGAAGGCCGGCGACCGCGACGCATGGATCGAGGACGACGTCCTGCGTCCGCTCTCGAGGCGGGGCAAGGCGCAGGCGGAAGGGCTCGTGACGCTGTTCCGCGAACTCGAGGTCGACCACCTGCTGTCGAGCCCGGCGGTGCGGTGCGTGCAGACCGTGCGGCCGCTGGCCCTCGCGAGGTCGATCACGATCGAGGAGCGTGACGAGCTCGCCGAAGGCGCGCCCACCGAGTCGGCGCTCTCGCTCGTCCGGTCGCGCGGGGGCGCCGTGGTGATATGCAGCCACGGCGACGTGATCCCCGCGATCGTGCTTGGCCTCGCCGAACGCGGGATCGAGATGCACGATCCGCCCGCCTGGCGGAAGGGCTCGACCTGGATGCTGGAACGCGACGGGGGCCTGTTCACGGCTGTCCGCTACCTCGGTCTGCCCGATTGATCGCGCCGGGGTCCACCGGGCCTCTGGTCGCAGCGAGCACGCCCGCGTGCCGGAACCCGAGCCGTTCGTACATGCCGACAACCGATCGGTCGTCCGCGTCGGCGAACAGGCAGACGTGGGAGGCGCCGCCCCGCACCGCGACCCCGATCATGTGGGCGGTCACGGCGCTCGCGAGTCCGCGCCCGCGTGCATGCTCGAAGGTCGCCACGTTGTCGATGTAGCCGACATCGTCGAGCACCAGCAGCGCTCCCAGCGACGTGAGATCTCCGCCGTCGTCGCGCACGCCGAACCAGCGCTTGCTACCCGGTGCGAGCACATCACGCTCGATCCGGGCCAGCTGGTCGGCGGTCGTGTCGTCGTCGATGCCGAACAGTGCCAGCGACTCGCGGACGCGGCCCCACAGCTCCGGTCCGTTCGGGAGCGCTTCCACCTGCCAGGACCCTTCGGCGGGCGGTTGGACGTCGAGATCCATCACCAGGTCCCAGGTGAGGCGGTGACCGCGGTCCGCGAGCTCCTGGAGCAGGCGCTCGGTGGCGCGCGGGTAGAACGAGACGACGTGCTGCACCGACGAACCCGTCTCGAGGAGCGCCGGCAGCAGGGACGCCTCGACCTCCGCGAGCGTGAGGTCGGCAGCGGCCACGTCGACGCGGGCGTAGTTCGCGTCCCAGACCGCCGGGAAGCGGCCGTCGGTCACGACAGCGCCCCACCGCGTCGGCTCCACCCGGCCGAACAGGGCGTCGAGCGCGCGCCAGAACCGCAGCACGTGCTCGGGGATCCGCGAGTCCAAGGGGATCACGACGCGAGTGTAGACGGGGCCTCCGTTAGGCTTCCTGCGATGATCACCGGCCGCCTCTATCGAGCGGGACAACCGAACGGCGAGCCGCTCGACCCCGAGCGAGCGGATGGCTGGACCCGCGGGACCGGCAGGTTCGCGTGGATCGATGTCGTCGATCCGGACGCCGCCGACCTCGCATACCTCGAGCACACGTTCGGCCTGCACCCCGTGACCCTCGAGGACGCTCAGCACCGGCGCCAACGGACGAAGGTCGAGCTCTTCGAGGGCTACGCGTTCGTCGTGCTGCGGCCGGTCACGATGGCCGGGGACACCGTGACCGCGACCGAGCACGAGATCCACGCGATCGCCGGCGCCGATTTCCTCGTGACCGTGCGATGGACGCCGCTCTACCCGTTGGATGCCGTCAAGACGAGGTGGGAGCGTCATGCCGACCTCCACGGCGCTGGGTTCGGCCTGTACGTGTTGCTCGACGAGGTCGTCGACGGCTACCTCTCCGTGGTCGAGGGTCTCGAGGACGAGGCGGACGAACTCGAGGACGTGGTCTTCGAGCGCGACGACAGCTCCGAGCGAGGATCGCATGTGCAGGAGCGTCTGTTCCGCTTGAAGCGATCGACCGTCCTCCTTCGACGCTCGGCCGCCCCACTCCGCTACGGCATCGACCTCCTGCAGGAAGAGCCTGCGTTCGCGTCCCCGGCGCTGTCGCCTTACTTCCGCGACGTGATGGACCATGTGATCCGAGTCGCCGAGCTGGCGGACAACGTGCGCGACCTGCTGACCTCGATGCTCGAGGTTCGCGTCGCTCAGGCCGCGAACCGGCTGAACGAGGTGATGAAGCAACTCAGCGCCTGGGCGGCCATCGTGCTCGTGCCGACCCTCATCGCCGGCATCTACGGCATGAATTTCAGGGACATGCCGGAGCTGCGCTGGCAGCTCGGCTATCCGCTGGCGCTCGGCATGATGGTCGGCACGGCGATCGGGCTCTACGTGGTGTTCAAGAAGCGCGGGTGGCTCTGAGGATGTGTCGAGCCCTCGTCGTGCTCTGCGTCGCTGATGACCCCGAGGGGCTCGCGGCCCTCAAGGCTTCGGCCGTCTCCGCCGAGTGGGAGCTCGCTCCGGGCGCGACCGACCTGCGATCGGCTCTCGACCAGATCGATGCCGAACGACCGCACGTGATGGTCGCGTTCGGCGCCCATGCCGAGCTGGTACGCATCGCGCGGGAACGGTTCCCGTCGATGCGGATCGTGACGGACCGGGACACGCCTGGGGCCAGCGTCGTGGCCACCTCGCTCGGCGAGGTGCGGGGCACGGTGCTCGGCCTGCCCCGCCCGGGCGGTCCGGTCGGCGCCTGATCGGCGTCCCCGTGAACGGGCTCAGATGCTCCAGTGGCTCCAGCTGCCCATGCGATGCACCATGCGCATCGTCACCATGACGTTGGCTCGGGCATTGAACGCCGACCAGCCGTCGAAGCCGAAGGAGTCGGCTCGCTCGGGCCAGTACTGACGCAGGTGCTGGAAGATGCCGCTCGCCCCGCTGTAGCCGTTGTAGGCCTTCGGGTTGAGGTGGGATTCCCGGTTGGCCACGTACAGGGCCATCGATGATCCTCCAGGCACGCTCCAGCGATCTTCGGCACATCGGATGAGCTGTTTGATGTGCCAGTCGCCCTTGCGCCAGTCGATCTGGCAGATGTGGCGACCGATGTCGGCCTCGCGGGCGTGCGCGGTGTTCACGATGGAAGCGGCGGGCACGAGGGTGATCAGCGAGGCAAGGAACAGCGCGGCCGGGAAGCGGCGGCGCTCGGTGTCGGTACGGGTCATAGATCGATTCACCCCCGCGGTGAACGGAGCTGGCAGCTGCGTTCGGGTCGCCCGGCCGTGCGGTGAGCTCTTCACCTGCGTCGCCGATCGCCCCGCGGTAGGTCGTGGGTGCGGACATCACCTCCTGTGGTCGAGATCTCAATCTGTGTGACCTATCGCGCGACGCGGCGTTCCCGACCTGCTCCCGGGCGCATGCAGGCATACGCGTACCGACCCTGGGAAGGTGGTGAGCGCAGCGTGCGCCGGGAGGAAGCGGAGGGGAACCATCCGCGTCGTGCCCGGTCACCCTACGGGCGGGCTCCGACATGCGACAACATGAACCTGACCGGTGGTCATAGACGCTGCGGCATACCATGGTTGCATGTCCGGCACCTCCGGCACCGTGCTGCTCGCTGCCCCGCGTGGCTACTGCGCAGGGGTGGAGCGCGCCGTCGACGCGGTTGAGCGTGCGCTCGCGAAGCACGGGGCCCCCGTCTACGTCCGCAAGCAGATCGTGCACAACATGCACGTCGTGCGAGACCTGGAGTCGAAGGGAGCGATCTTCGTCGAGGAGGAGACGGAGGTACCCGAGGGAGCCGTGGTCGTGCTCTCGGCACACGGGGTCGCGCCGTCGGTCTACGAGAACGCGGGGCGCCGGCACCTCGACGTGATCGACGCGACATGCCCGCTGGTCACCAAAGTGCACGTAGAGGCTCGCCGGTTCGCCGGCCGGGGTCGCACGATCGTCCTGATCGGCCACCAGGGTCACGAGGAGGTCGAGGGCACGAGCGGACAGGCTCCGGAGCGAACGATCCTCGTGCAGTCGCCGGACGATGCGCGGACCGTCGACGTGCCCGACCCGGACAACCTGAGCTACCTGACCCAGACGACCCTGTCGGTCGACGAGACGAACGAGATCGTGCGCATCCTCGAGCAGCGGTTCCCGTCGATCCAGGGACCCCCCCGCGACGACATCTGTTACGCGACCCAGAACCGACAGGACGCCGTGAAGGTGATCGCGCCGAAGTCCGATGTCATGCTCGTGATCGGATCGCAGAACTCCTCGAACTCGAATCGCCTGGCCGAGCTCTCGAGGGAGCTCGGCACGCCGGCCTTCCTCGTCGACGACGAGACCGACGTCGACGCGGCGTGGCTCGAGGGCGCCGACACCGTCGGCCTGACGTCCGGCGCGTCGGCGCCCGAATGGCTGGTGCACCGCATGTTGACCTGGCTCGCCCATCGCGGGTTCGCGACGGTCGAGGAGGTGACGCTCACCGAGGAGCGGGTGCGGTTCTCCCTGCCTGCGGGGGTGCGGCAGATCCCGGTCTCGGTCGTCGATCCGCCGAAGGCGCCCTGACGGACCGAGACCCTAGGTCCACGACGAGAACTGGTCGCGGTCTTCCTCGGGTTCCTCGTACACGATCGAGACGAGCGTGTCGGTCGAGACCACACCCGGCAGGCCGTGGATCTCCTCGAGGATCACGCCGCTCGCGACCTCCCACGGCTGCGCGACGCAGGCCATCAAGTCGTATTCGCCGCCGAGCACGGCGACACCGGAAACGTCACCCATGTCGCCCAGGCGTTCGGCGATGCCCGCGGCCGCGCCGGCCGCAGCCTTGACGTGCACGTAACAGGCGTCGCCGATGATCGCGGGAGCCTTGGGCGCCCCCCATCCGGCGATGCCGATGCGATCGGGAGGGACGACGGGTGCGGTCACGGTGCGAAGCACCCCCGGCACGTGGTGGATCTCGGAGAGCACCTGGGTGGCGATCGTCGCCAGATCGGCACCCTCGGCGTGCATCAGCACGTCCCAGGCGCCGACCACCGCGGTCGCCCGGCGCACCTGCGACTTCGATGCGAGCCCCGTGAGCACGTCGCTCATCCTCCCAGGCTCGACGTGGAGGTAGACGTAGGCGTCCATGCGCCGAGGCTAGGTCAGGGAGGGAGCCGGTACAAGGAGCCGGTCGCGTGTTGCGCTCGGCATCATCCTTCCGCTGCGACCGGCGCGCCGGTGAGGGCCCAGAGCTCCTCCTCGCCCTCCTCCGGTCCGACCGAGATCAGGCGGTCACCCTCCATGACCACGAAGCCGGGGCGCGGCCGGTAGATCCACCGGGCGCCTCGCTGCACCGCCAGCACGAACATGCCGGTCTCGGTCTCGAGCCGCATCTCCTTCAACGAGCGACCCGCCGCCGGCGAGCCCGGCTGCACGATCGTCTCCGCGCTCGTCTCCTCGGTCTCCTCGAGCGCCATCTGCACGACGGGGTGGAGCGCCTCTCCATGCTCCACGTACCAGGTCATGTCGCGTGCCGCGTCGCACATCGCCTCGCTCGCTCCGGCGAGCCGGATCAGTCCGCGGAGCTCGTCGGGATCGCGTGCCTCGGGGGCGGCCCGCAGCACCCACGATTCCAGTTCGTCGCGGAGCTGATCGCTCCGAGCCTCGAGCGCGCCGACCTCGGCGGCCAGCGATCGGTTGTTGAACAGTAGCGACGAGTACGCCATGCCCACCGCGGCCTCCGCCAGGTCCTTCATCTCCACGAGGATGTCGACAGCACGATCGAGTTCTGACAGGGCGGGTTCGTCGCCTTCGGGTGGTAGCGGCAGCGGGGGTGCGCCCGCGAGCTTGCGGAGCTCGTTCACGCCTTCGTCGGGCCCGCGCACCACGAGCACGTCGCCGTCGGCGATCACGTCGTCGGGGCCAGGGTCGAAGCGCCAGTCCAGGCCGGATCGGATCGCCACGATCCACATGCCGGTCTCGGTGGGCAGCGAGAGCTCGCGAAGGTCCCGCCCCACGAGCTCACCGCGCTCACGGACCTTCACGCGGGCGGTCATCTCGTCAGCGTGGCGCAGGTCGGGCTTGAGGGCGTCGGGGATGCCGAGCCGGGCGGCGACCACCCTGGCGATGTCGGAGGCGGCATCGCCCACCTGCTCGATCGCGTCGGCGATCCACAGGACCCCCGCCATGCCCTCGGCATCCTCGGGGCTACGCGCGGCGAGCATGGCGGTGGTGCGGAGGCGGCGCAGGTCGTCGGTCATCCGCGACTCGAGGCGCGCGACCTCGCGAGCGAGCTTGTCCTCGTTGAAGAAGACCGCGGCGTACGCGAGGTCGACCATGAGCTCGGAGGCATCTTTGAGCTCGACGAGCAGATCCTTGACGTTGCGCGGTTCGTTCATCAGGTGACCCCCAATACTGACATGACGAAGAGCACGGCGGCGACCCCGGTCAGGTCGAGCGTGGCGGTGATCGTCGGCACCCCGTGGTTGTCTGGGTCGAGTCCGAATCGAGTCGTGAGCACCGCGACGTAATAGCCCACGACCAGGGTCACCGGAAGCACGAGCAGACCCGCGAGCACGGTGCCGATAACCATGAGCCCCGACGGGGGCCGAGCGACGCCGGTGATCGACGCGAGCACGGCGGCGATCACTCCGATCGCGGTGAAGACGACGAGTCCGAGCGCGATGACGATCGTTGCGTCGACGAGCGCGGGGCGTTCGGGACGCCCTCTGGGGGTGATCACGCCCAGCTGAAGCTTGGAGGACAGGCGCGACGACAGGATGCCGCCGATGGCGCCGGCCTGGGAGACGAACGGCGGGATCAGGATGAGGATGCCCGGGATCGCTTCGAGTTCCGTGCGATGTGCCTCGAGCACGGCGCCGGCGAAGATGTCGAGCAGCGGGGCGAGGGCGCTCACACCCGCCATCTCGAGCAGCGTGCGTTGCACCACGGGAGGGCTCCGCACCACGGCCCAGGCCAGGGCACCGACCGCCGCCGCCGTGCAGAGTGCCGCAGCGACCGCATTCAGGGAAGGGTTCCGCGCGATGAACGTCGCGAGGAACAACGCGGGCAGCGTGATCATGTCGCCGATCGCCGTGACCATGGGGGTCGACACGGCATCGAGGTCCCATCCTCGACGGAACGACTGGATCGAGAGGCGGATGGTGACCACGAGGATCACCGCCGACGCGAGCACTCCGCCGATCACCGAGATCGTGACGAGATCCCAGAACGACACGGTGTCCTCGCCGAACGCCGACGCCACCAGCTTCGCCATGCCCGCGAGGTAGAAAGAGGACAGGACTGCGGAGACCACCGCGACCTCGACGTTGTGTGCGAGCAGGCCACCGCGACGGAGGGTGGGCTCGAATACGCCCGCGGCGATGCCGGTTCCGAGCCGGGCACCCATCGCTCCGAAGATCATGCCTCGCATGCCGACCGAGGCAGGGATCAGCACCAGCAATCCGGGGAGCAGCTCGAGTGTGCCAGCCATCGACCCCAGGATCAGCCCCGCGACGAAGCCGGCAGCCGTGCTGAGCGCGAGGGCGGCCACGCCCTGCTGCAGGGTCCGCCGCTCGGCGCGCAAGGTGTCGTAGACACGACGAGCGCGTCGGGGAACCAACCGGGTGCTCCTGGACGTGGCCATGGATAGGAGATTCGAGGCGCCGTCGGCGTCGGGCCGGTGGTGGCGGCCGAAGTATCGCCCGAGGTCCGGGGCCGAACAAGCTCTCAGCCAGGCAGGACCCCGAGCAACGACATCACCACCAGCAGAGCGGCGACACCCGTGAGGTCCATGCAGCTGGTGATCACGGGCACGCTCTGATCGTCCGGGTCGAGGCCGAGCCGCGCCGTTGCCACCGCGACGCCGTACGACAGCGCCAGCAACACGGGCAGCAGCGAGAGCCCGGCGAGGAGGGTGCCGCCGATCATCTCCCAAGCTCCGGGATGCGTGCGCGTGGTCAGATCCGCCAGCGCCGTCGCGCCCGATCCCACGACCAGGAACGTCACGAGCGCGAGCAGGGACACGATCGCCGCATCCACCCAGGCGAGGGGGTCCGGCCACGGGGTCGGGCGCACGAGGCCGACCTGGATCTTCGAGGAGAGACGGGAGGCGAGGATGCCTCCGAGTGCACCCGACTGTGAGACGAACGGAGGGATCAGGATGAGGATGCCCGCGTTGCGGACGAGTTCAGACTGGAACCGCCCGAGCAGGCCACCCGCGGCGACATCCAGCAACGGAGTGAGCACGATGACCCCGGTCATCTGAAGCACGATGCGGCGCACCGCGGGGCGGTCGCTCCGCATGGCCGCAACGACGCTGTACGCCGCGGCGCCGATGCATGCGACCGCAGCCGCCGCCGTCACGAGGTCGTTCTCGACCAACAAGGAGGCGAGGAACAACGTCGGAAGGGTGGCCGCATCGCCGAGCGCTGTCACCATCGGCGTGCCGACGGAGTCGAGGTCCCAGCCTCGCCGGAACGAGACCACCGAGAGCCCGACGGTGAACCCGAGGATCACGACCGACCCGAGCGCGCCGCCGACGACGGAGATCACGACGAGCTGGATCAGCGAGATCGAGGGTTCGCCGAACAGCTCGGAGGTGAGCTTCGCGAGCATCGCGAGCCAGAGCGACGACGTCAACGTCGTGACGATCGCCACCGTCACGTTGTCCCTGAGCACGCCGTCTCGAAGGAGCGTGGCGTGGAAGAGGCCAGTGTGGATGCTCGTACCCAGGCGGGCCTCGAGCGCCCCGAAGATCGTCCCTCGCATCCCGACGGCTGCCGGTATCAACACCAGGAGCCCGGGGAACCGTTCCAGCGCTCCCGTGATGTGGCTGAGGATCAGGCCCGCGACGAAACCCGCGCCCGTGCTGAGGACGAGCGCCACGATGCCCTGCCGGATCGTTCGACGTTCTGACCGCACGGCAGCGATGAGCCGCGATTGGCGGCGGACGCTGGGCATAACGGCACGTGGCTCATCGATCGGCTCCTCTGGGGGTGGGCTCAGTATCGTGGGGGGTGGGCTCAGTATCGTGCGGGAGACGAGACAGGGGCAACCGGTAGCCGATCACTCGATCCAGTCGCGGGTGAGGAACAGCCAGAACGCCAGCCCGGCCTCGTCGCCGTATCGACGGAACCGGCGCACGATCGCCGCGTCGGCCACGGGCTTGGTACGACCCGTGAGGCGAGCGTATTTCGGCCGGGTCCAGCTGTCGAGGATCAGCCGGGAGTTGCGACCGAGCGTCATCATCACGTGGGCCGCCGCGTACGGACCGACCCCCGGCAGATCGAGGAGCGCTGCCTCCAGGTCGTCGTCGGAGAGCTCGTCGGAGGTCGCCGTCGCCATCGCCTCGAGATCGACCTCGCCGGCGTCGACCCTGCGGGCGAGCTCGATCAGGTAGGGACCGCGGTATCCCGCTCGCACCTCGTCCCGGTAGAAGGCTTCAGGAGCCCCCCTCATCGCCGTGGGGGTCGGGAAGGCGTTCGTGAGCGGGCCGTCGCCACCGATCGCCGGTTCGCCGAGCGAGGAGACGAGGGCGTTCACCATCCGCACGGTGGCCCCCCAGGCGCAGTTCGTCGTGCAGATCGTCTTCACCACGTCTTCGAAGACGGTGGGGGACCGCAGCATCCGTCCGGCCCCGGTCGCCGCCCATGAGAGGTCGGGATCGTCGGCGATCAGCGCGTAGAACCTCGAGAGATCGTGATCGAGCCGCAGGACATGTGCGGCGCCCGCCAGCGCGGCGGCCTGCACGCGAGGCCCGGCCGCGGGCCCGAGCACCTCCACGCGGGCGCCTCCGCCTGGCCCGGGCCCGATCCGGATCCGGCGGGGACGAGCCTTCGGCACCCGCACGGTGACGGAGAGCGCGGTCGCGGTTTCGTCGAGCGTCGTCGGCGCCAGCTCGGCGAACCCGTGGGAGTTCAGCGTGCGCACGAGGTCGACCGGCTCCCCGCTCGGGCCGCGCAGGGGCAGCGGCAACGAGGTCGACACGACGGCCACGGTAGCATCGGGCGATGATCAGGTGCACCCCCCGAGCGGTGGCGTTGTTGCGCACCGCCGACGAGGCGGCGCGACGGTTCAACCCCGACGCCCGCATCCGACTCGTGCCCGACGACGGCGGGGTCCGGTTCGAGCTCACCGACGGGGCCGACCCTGCCGACACGGTCCTCGATCACGACGCCGGGTTCTCGCTCGTCGTGGCTCCCGGCCTCGCAGGCACTGTGGACGTCGCGGATCCCCACGACCGCCTCGTGCTGATCGCCGACGACGAGGATAGCGTCACGTGAGCCTCGATCTCGACGCGATGCGGGACACGCTCGAGGCCGAGCTCGGGTCCCTCGAGAGCGAGCTCGCAACGTTGACCGCGGTCACACGCGAACCCACCGCGACGATCGGGTTCGGTAAACGCGTCGGGGAAGGGACGAGTGAGGCGATCGGCCGGATCGAGCGGGTGGGCCAGGCCGACGCTCTCTCGGCGAAACTCGCAGGCGTGCGGCGCGCGCTGGAGAAGTTCGAGGATGGCACGTACGGCATCTGCGATCGATGTGGCGCGACGATCCCCGACGAGCGGCTCGAGGCCCGACCCTCGTCGGTGCGGTGTGTGCGTTGCAGCGCTGCGGTTCCGTGAAAGACCCCGGCCGCGCTCGGGTTTGACCCCCCGAGAACCCCCGCCCTAGGGTGGGCGCCCAGATGGCCCGTTTCCTCTACCGCATCGGACTGTTCGGCGCCCGTCATCGTCTCGTCGTCGCCGCAGTGTGGGTGGCCGTCGTCCTCGCCAGCGTCGGCGCCGTCCGGATGCTCGGCGCGAAGACCGACAACCAGCTCACGCTGCCGGGTACCGACAGCCAGGCGGCGTTCGACGTGCTCGCCGACCGGTTCCCTCCACAGCAGAACGGTACGAGTCCGTTCGTGTTCACCACCGACGACGGGAGGCTGACCGAGCGGAAGGCGAAGGATGCGGTCGACGCGACCTACCGGCGCATGAAGGGTGCCGAGCACGTGCACAGCGTCACGAACCCGCTGTCGAAGGACGGGCGGACGGCCGGCCTGCTGAGCGACGATGGGACGATCGCGTTCATGCCGGTGCTGCTCGACATCGACTCCGGGTTCATCACCGTCGATCTGGCCGAGAAGGTGCTCGACGCGACGCAGCCTGCCCGCGAGGCCGGGATCCAGGTCGCGGTGGGCGGGCCGATCGGCAGCGAGCTGTCCCAGCCCGACACCACGACCAGCGAGCGTATCGGGAACCTCTCGGCGATGGTGATCCTGGCGCTCGTGTTCGGGAGCCTCGTCGCGATGGGGTTGCCGATCCTCACCGCCGCGGTCGGCCTCGCGGTGGCCACGTCGCTGATCGGCCTGCTCGGACACCTGATCGCGGTGCCGACGGTCGCGCCCACGCTCGCGATCATGATCGGGCTCGGGGTCGGCATCGACTATGCGCTGTTCCTCGTCACGAAGCACAAGGAACAGCTGGACGCCGGCGTCGAGATGTGGGAGTCGATCGCCCGCGCCGTCTCGTCGTCGGGCAGCGCGATCGTCTTCGCGGGCAGCACCGTCGTGATCGCGCTCGTCTCGTTGGGAGTCGCCGGCATCCCGCTCGTGAGCACGCTGGGCCTCGCGTCGGCGATCGCCGTCCTGTGCGCGGTCGTCACCTCGATCACGCTGATGCCCGCGATCCTGTCGCTGGTGGGCGGCTGGATCAACCGGGTGCGGGTGCCCCGCTTGTTGCAGCTCAGGAAGCGCCCGGAGGGTCACACGCGCTGGGACGCGTGGGCGGGCGCTGTCGCCCGGCATCCCTGGCTCGCGATCGCGCTCGCCGCGGCGATCCTCACGCCGTTGATCGTTCCCCTGTTCTCCCTGCGGCTCGGGCAGGAGGACATCGGCGTGTCGCCGAAGTCCACGACCGAGCGCCAGGCCTACGACCTGCTCACGCGCGGGTTCGGCGTCGGATACAACGGCCCCCTGCTCATCGCGATGCGGCTCGACCCTCCGGCCCACCCGAGCGTCGGCTACACGAGGAAGTACGACGAAGCCATCTCGCTGCAAGCCGAGCTCGAGAAGGAACAACGGCGCCTCGAGCGGCAGCAGGCCGAGCTCGAGACCCAGCAGGACGAGCTCGAGGAGGAGCAGGCCCGACTCGAACGCAAGGGAGCCGCGCTGCAGCGCCGACAGGCGCGGCTCGAGCGGCAGCGGGCCGAGCTCGAGTTGCAGCGGGCCCGGCTCCTCCAGCAAGAGGCGCGGTTGCGCGCCCGAGCCGAGCGTCTCGCTCAGCGGGCGCGGCCGATCGCGGCCCACCTCGCCTTCATCCTGGGCCGGGAGCGGCTCGTGCAACGCCTGATCGAGCAGACGACCGACCCCGACAAGCTCGAGCGTCTACGTCGGCGCCTCGCGCGCCTCGAGGACAAGGAGGCCCGCACCCGCGTCCGGCTGGAACCGCTCCTCGAGCAGGGCCGTGCCGTGCTGGCGGACGCGGAGCGGCTCCGAGCCGAGGGCGAGGCCCTCGAACGACAGGCCGACGCGCTGCGGTCGCGGGCCGCCGGTCTCGAGGTCCAAGGAGCCGAGCTCCAGCGCCAGGCGGCGGCACTGCAGCGCGAGGGCGCGGCGCTCCAGCGGCAGGCCGACGAGCTCCAGTCCGAGGCCAACGAGGCCAACGCCCAGGAACAGCGGGCCCTGCGCCTACAGGACGAGCTCACCGACATCCTCACGAAGGCCGGAGGGGACGATCGCGGCACCGATCACCGCGTCGTGCAGGTGCAGGATGCGCTGACCTCGACCGACGGGGTCGTCGGACTCTTCCCGCCCCAGATCAACGATGCGGGAGACGCCGTCATCGTGAGCGCGATCCCGGAGCGCGCGCCCTCGTCACCGGCGACCGCCGACCTCGTCGGCACCCTGCGGATCGATGTGCTGCCGGACGCCACGGAGGGCGAGGGGGTGGTGACGAACGTCGGAGGGTCGACCGCGTCGAACGTCGACCTCGCCACGAAGATCGGTCAGCGGCTGCCGCTCGTGATCGCCACGGTGGTGCTGCTGAGCTTCCTGCTGCTCACGGTTGCCTTCCATTCGTTGACGGTGCCGCTGCAGGCTTCGGTCACCAACCTGCTGTCGGTGGCGGCGGCCCTCGGTGTGCTCACGGCCGTCTTCCAATGGGGATGGGGGCTCTCGTTGATCGGGCTCGACGTGCCTCGCGGCACCGTGCCGATCGCGAGCTACGTGCCACTGATGATGTTCGCGGTGCTGTTCGGCCTGTCCATGGACTACGAGGTGTTCTTCGTGAGCCGCGTCGAGCAGCAGCACGCCGCCGGGAGGCCGCCCCGCGAGGCCGTGCCGGCAGGGCTCGGGGCGAGCGGCCGTGTGATCTCGGCCGCGGCCCTGATCATGTTCTGCGTCTTCGCGAGCTTCGTGATCAACGGCGACCCGACCGTGAAGCAGTTCGGGGTCGGCCTGGCGGTCGCGGTGCTGCTGGCGGGCACGATGGTCGTGCTGCTGGCCCCCGCGATGCTCGTGCTCTTCGGCGGGTCCGTCTTCCGTCTGCCGGGCTTCCTCGATCGGGTGGTGCCGCGCATCGACGTCGAGGGGGGTGTGAAAGAGCGGAGCCACACCGACGTGGTGGGGGTTGCGATCGATCCGAGGGAGGTCGAGCCTGTGGGCAGCGAGCCGGCGAGCCGGCCGGGCTCAGAGGACGCATGAGCGGTCGCTCGTACGAGGCGCCGCGTCAGCGGAGCGGCGACGCCGGCGCCTCGGCCTCGGCGCGCACGATATGCATCAGGGCGTTGATCTGCGCCAGGTGCGTGAAGGCCTGCGGGAAGTTCCCCCAATGCCTGCCCGTCCGCGGGTCGATCTCCTCGGCGTAGAGACCGAGCGGGCTCGCGAACGAGAGCATCCGCTCGCAGAGGTCGCGGGCGCGTTCGAGCTCGCCGATCTCCACCAGCGCGGAGATCAGCCAGAACGAGCAGATCGCGAACGTCGCCTCCTCGCCGTCGAGACCGTCATCGATCTCCCCGACGCGGTAGCGCATCACCAGCCCCTCGAGCGTGAGCTCGTCGGCGATCGCGAGCACCGTCGCGCGGATGCGGGGGTCGTCGGCAGGCAGGAACCGCATCAGGGGGGCGAGCAGCAGCGAGGCGTCGAGGGCGTCGGACCCGTAGATCTGGGTCAGCACGCCCCGGTCATCGACGCCGTGCTCTAACACGTCGGCCTTGATCAGCTCCGCTTCGGCGGACCAGCGAGCCGCAAGCTCCGGCTTGTCGAGCACCTCGGCGAGCCTGGCTCCCCGGTCACAAGCGACCCAGCACATGATCTTCGACGACACGAAGTGCTGGGGCGTGCCGCGCATCTCCCAGATGCCCTGATCGGGCTCTCGCCAGTGCTCGACCGCCTCCTCCACCTGCCGCTCGAGACCGAACCACGCCCGGCCCGTGAGGAACTCGCCCGAGCGCATGTGCAGGTACACGCTGTCGAGCAGGGCGCCCCACACGTCGTGCTGGCGCTGATCGTGAGCGTCGTTGCCCACGCGTACGGGGCGCGCGTGCTCATAGCCTGTGAGGTGGTCGAGGAGCTGCTCGGTGAGCTCGGTCTCGCCGCCCACCCCGTACATCACCTGCAGGGACGAACCGTCTTTCACCTGATCGGCGATGAAGTAGAAGAAGCTGTTGGCCTCGAAATCGAACCCGAGCGTGTACAGGCCCCACAGCGCGAACGTCGCATCGCGCACCCAGCTGTAGCGGTAGTCCCAGTTGCGCTCACCGCCGGGGGTCTCCGGCAGCGAGGTGGTGGGCGCCGCGATCAGGGCGCCGGTCGGCGCGTAGGTCAGACCCTTCAGCGTGAGCGCCGCCCGCTGCAGATGGGAGCGCCACGGATGGTCGGGGAACTCGCCCATGTTCAGCCAGGCACGCCAGAAGTCCGCCGTCTCGTACACCCGCCGCCAGGCCCCCTCGGCGTCGGCGGGAGCGGCGTTGAGGTCGCCGTTCCAGCTCAGGGCGGCGAACGCCGACTCACCGTCGTTGAGTCGGGTGAACGCTACGGCGGCACGGCCCTCGAGGCCCAGCCGCATGTCGGTGGTGAGCCGCAGCGTGGGATCGTCCTCGCCGCCCCGTGCGATCGCCTCGGTCCAGCCGGGGCCGGCGTATTCCCAGCGCCCGTCGGTGCGACCGTAGTCGAACGCGGGCTCGCAGTTCAGCACGAGGTCGACCTGTCCCTGGATGCAGCGCACCACCCGCAGCAGCATGTGCTCGGCACGGTAATCCCCCGGCGGGCGCCGATACCCCTCGGGGCGCTCGTCGTCTCGCCAGGGGCCCATCACGAGCGCGTCCCGCACGATCAGCCACCCGGTCCGCGTCTGCCATGTGGTCTCGAGCACGTTCGAACCCGGCATGTACCGTCGGCCGGCGGGGACCAGCAGCTCGGCAGGGCCCAGCCGGAACGCCCCGGCCGAGCGGTCGAGTATCGCGCCGAAGATGCTGGGGCTGTCGGGCCGGGGCGCGCACAGCCACTCGACGCTGCCGCTGGGGCCGACCAGCGCCGTGACCTCGCGATCGCTGAGGAACCCGTACTCGGCGATCGGCGGGAACGGGCTCTGATGGCTCTGCAACGGTGCGACCGATCCACCCTGGGGCGGGTCCGCCGGGCCGGGCAGCGGGACGACGTTGGCGCTGCTCACGGGTGGCGAGTGTAGCTCCCTGCCGCGCGAACACTAGGATTTCAGGCGATGGATCGTCTCGCGTCGTTCCGAGCCTGGGAAGGCCGTGCGGGCGTGCTACTCGATTTCGACGGCACGCTGAGCCCGATCGTGGCCAAGCCCGAGCTCGCGCGCATCCGTGACGGAGCGCGCGACGCGATCGCCCGGCTGGTCGGCCGGTACGCGGTCGTCGCCATCGTCTCGGGTCGCACGGGCGACCAGCTCCGCCAGCTCGTCGGGGTCGATGGGGTCCGACTCGCGGCGCTCTACGGCCTGGCCGAGGAGGCGACGCCCCTCTCGAGCGACGTGCTCGACGAGGTGCGGAGCGTGGCGGACGGCGTGCAGGGTGCGCGGGTCGAACCCAAGGGAGGGTCGGTCGCGGTGCATTACCGCGCCGCCGAGGATGCAGCCTCGGCCCAGGGGGCGCTCGCGACCGGCCTCGCGCCGGTCGCCGAGGCGGCGGGTCTCGCGCTGCTCCCCGGCAAGATGGTGATCGAGCTCGTCCCCGCCGGGCGCCCGCTGAAGGAGGGCGCGGTCGAGCGCATCGTCGAAGAGGAGCGGCTCGACGCCGTGCTTTACGCGGGCGACGACGTGGCCGACCTACGGGCGTTCGAGGCGCTCGACCGGCTCGCCGAGCGGGGAGTGCGCACGGTGAAGGTCGCCGTGCACGGGCGCGAGACCCCCGGGGCGTTGAGCGACGCGGCCGACGTCGTCGTCGACGGTCCGGCGGGCCTCGTCACGTTGCTGCGAGGCCTGTGACCGATCCTCGACCGGACGAGGGCGGTCGGCGGCGCCCGGCGTCAACGCCGGCGTCGGGGCGGCCTGACCTGGTCGACCGCCTCGAGCTGGTCGGCGAGCCAGTTGGCCGGCGTGTGGGCCTGCACCGTGCGCGAGAGGCCGCGGGCTCGCCTCGCTCGTTCCTCGTCGGGCATCTCGAGCGCTTCACGGATCGTCTCAGCCGTCTCGGCGAGGTCGAACGGGTTCACCCCGAGCGATTGACGGCCGAGGCGACTGAACGCCCCCGCGTTGCGTGAGAGCACCAGCACGCCGTCGCGGCGGTTCACGAGCGGACCCTCCATCGCCACGAGGTTCATGCCGTCGTAGGTGGGGTTCACGAAGAGCACGTCGTAGAGGTCGTACGCGGCCACGGCGAAGGCGTAGTCCTCCTGCACCCGCACGTCGATCGGCTTCCACGTCTTCGTGCCGAACTCGGCGTTGATCCGGTCGGCCTCGGCCAGGCACTCCTCCCCGTAGTTCTGGTACTCCGGCACGTCCTCGCGCGAGGGGCTGAACAAGCAGAGGAACCGCACCGATCCGACCCATGACGGGTTGCGGCGCAGGAAGAGCTCGTACGCGAGGAAACCCCTGAGGATGTTCTTCGACGGCTCGAGCCGGTCGACCCGCAGGATGATCTTGGCGTCGCCCGCCCACTCGCGGAGCTCGACTCGCACCTCGTCGGCCTCGGGACGGTTCGCGGTCTCGCGCAGCGGCTCGGCGCTGACCGCCACCGGGAACGAACGCACGGCGCCCGTGCGCCCGTCGATGTCGAGGCGCCC
Source organism: Actinomycetota bacterium (assembly GCA_035697485.1). Lineage (NCBI taxonomy): Bacteria > Bacillati > Actinomycetota > Actinomycetota bacterium. The sequence continues at coordinate 159,935 of DASSCU010000063.1, read as the reverse complement.
CCCTCGCAGCACGCGGAGCTCGGGCAGGCTACGCGCCGACAGCAGGTAGTTCTCGGCCCACTGCTTCGACTGGAAGCCGAGCACGTCCGCTCCGGCCATGCCGCGCAGGAGCGCGGTGCGCATCGTCACGGGCAACACCCTGAGGTAGGTGGCGCCCGCGAACGGGGTGTGGGAGAAGTGCACGATCTTCGCCTCGGGCACGAGCTCCCGCAGCATGCCCGGCACGAGGCAGAGGTGGTAGTCCTGGATCAGGTAGACCGGGTCGTTGTCCGCCTCCTGGGCGAGCGCCTCGGCGAACGCCCGGTTCGCATCGACGAAGTCATGCCACGCGTCCTGCGTGCCGTCGTCGAACATCGGCGAGCGGGGGATGTCCCACAGGTTGTGGTGCACCATCCACAGGATGCGGTTCGAGACCTCGTTGTAGTAGCCGTCGTAGCGCTCCGGCGGGATCACCACGTAGCGCATGCGCTGGTGCGAGTCCGACGTGACGGTCCGCCCCTTGAGGGCGACGGCGCGGTCGCCGTCGGTCATCGCGGCCGACACCCAGGCGGTGTCATCGCGGTAGAAGACGCCGGAGAGCGCCGTGACCAGTCCGCCGGTGCCACGGCGCGGGCTCAGCCTGCCCCGGTCGTCGCGGTCGAAGCTCACGGGCCCGCGGTTCGACGCGACCACGATGGGCGACTCGATCGCACTCGCGCCGCCGGTTCCTCTCCGTGACATCGCCCGCAGTGTATCCGGACGGCTCGGGGTCGATGGGTGCGTGATCAGCGTGGCAGGACCGGGCCTCAGGCGGCGTCCGAGGGGGTCGCGTCCGCCCGGTAGCGGCGCAGCTCGGGGTAGGCGATCGCGACGACCCCGGCCCCCGCGATGCACGCCAGCCCACCGGTCACGACGCTGATCGTTGGCGTGAACCAGGTCGCGACCAGGCCCGCCTCGACGTCACCGAGCTTGGGCCCTCCGGTCACCACCAGCGAGAAGATGCCCCACAATCGCCCTCGCAACCGGTCCGGGACCATGACCTGCAGGATCGTCGACCGGAAGATCGCGCTCACCACGTCGGCGGCGCCCGCGATCGCGAGGAAGAGCAGGGCGAGCGGCAGGTTCGACCCGACGAGGCCGAATGCGGCGATCGCCGCCCCCCACCCGGCCACTGCCCAGATCACCGCCTCGCCCTGGTGCCGGATGCGCGTGACGCTGCCCGAGAACAGGACCTGTGCCAGGGCACCCACGGCGGGCGCCGCGAAGAGCAGTCCGACCACCGCCTCGCCACGGTCGAACTGGCTGACGGCCAGCACCGGGAAGAGCGCGGCCGGCATGCCGAAGATCATCGCGACGAGGTCGATCACGAACGTCGACTGGATCAGACGGTGATGCACGACGTAGCGGAACCCTTCGATCACCGCCCGGCCGCCCACGCTGGGAAGGTCTTCGTTGACTTGAGGCGGCAGGGGCTTCATCGCTACGGCCGCGATCAGCATCCCCGCGTAGCTCACGAGATCGACCGCGTACGCCCAGCCGGGACCGGTGGCGGCGATCAACACCCCGGCCAGGGCAGGGCCGACGATGCCGGTCACCTGGAACTGCATCTGGGACAGTGCCACCGCCTGGGGCATCAGCTCGTCGCCGACCAGTCGCGGCACCGACGCCTGTCGTGCGGGCATGTTGATGGCCGCCAACAGCCACGTCAGGGCGTTGGCGACGTGCAAGACTGCGATCGGTGGTTCCGGGACGAGAGCGGTCGCGACGAGCACGCCGGCGACGACCACGTGGCCGACCTGCGTCCACACGATGACCGATCGCCGGTCGTGGGCATCGATGAAGGAGCCGCCGACGAAGGTGCCTGCGACGCTTCCGACCAGGCCCGAGAGGCCGAGCAGGCCCACGGCCGCGGGCGATCCCGTGAGGGCGAACACCTGCACGTACAACCCCACCCTCGCGAACTGGGAGCCGAGCGCCGAGACGAACGAGCCGGTCCATAGCAACCGGTAGTCGCGGGACACGCGTAACGGGGTGAGATCGAGGAGCAGGCGGCGCAGACGCGGACGCACCCGACCGTCGCGGTCAGGTGCGTCGTCGGTGGGCATCCCCCAACGGTAGCAACCGTTCCGGGAACGCTGCGGTTAGGCGGTGACGGCTCCCAGCGCGGTGTCGAGCACGTCGAGGCCGTCGGCGAGCAGCGCGTCGTCGATCGTGATCGGCGGCAGCAGCCGCACCACGTTCCCGTACGTGCCGGCCGTCAGCACGAGCACGCCCTCCTCGAGGCACCGGCGAGCGATCGTGTTCATCGTCTCGGCGCTCAGCGGTTCCTTGGTGCCCCGGTCGGCCACCAGCTCGATCGCACACATCGCGCCGCGGCCCCGCACGTCGCCGACCACGTCGTAGCGCTGCGCGAACCCGTCGAAGCGGTCCATGATCGTGGCACCCACCCGGCGGGACCGTGCGAGCAGGTCATCGCGCTCGATCATGTCGAGAACCGCGAGCGAGGCCGCGGCGGCGACCGGGTTCCCGCCGTACGTGCCTCCGAGCCCACCGGCGTGCACGGCGTCCATGATCTCGGCGCGGCCCGTCACGGCGCTGATCGGCATGCCGCCGCCCATCGACTTCGCCGTGGTCACCAGATCCGGAACCACGTCCTCGTCCTCGATCGCGTACCACCGTCCGGCGCGGCCCATGCCCGACTGGATCTCGTCGGCGATGAACACGATGCCATGCCCGGCGCAGAAGTCGGCGACACCCTTCACGAAGCCGGGCGAAGGCACGATGAAGCCGCCCTCACCCTGGATCGGCTCCATGATCACCGCCGCGATGTTCTCCTCGCCGATGTGCTTGTGCATCTCGTCGACCGCGTACGCGAGCGCCTCCTCGGTGACGCGGTCGGGATGGCCGAGCCAACGGTAGGGGTAGGCGAACGGCAGTCGGTAGATCTCGGGCGCGAACGGCCCCATGCCCTGCTTGTAGGGCATCACCTTGGCCGTGAGGCTCATCGCCAGCAGCGTGCGCCCGTGGAACGCGTGGTCGAACGTCACGATGGCGCTGCGCCCCGTGTGGTAGCGGGCGATCTTCACCGCGTTCTCGACCGCCTCGGCGCCCGAGTTCGCGAACATCGTTCGCTTCGCGTGCGGGCCAGGGGTGAGGTCGTTCAGCCGCTCCGCCAGCTCGATGTAGGGCTCGTTCGCGGTCACGTGGAAGCAGGTGTGGGTGTCGAGCTCGGCCTGCCGCGTGATCGCGGCGACCACGTCCGGCGCGGCGTGCCCCACGTTCAGCACCGCGATGCCGGTCGCGAAGTCGATCAGGCGGTTCCCGTCGACGTCCTCGACGATCGCGCCGCTGGCGCGCGCGGTGACGATCGGGTGGATGTTCGCGACGCCGGCCGCGACGGACCCGCGCCGGCGCGCGAACCACTCGTTCGACTTGGGCCCCGGGATCTCGGTGACGAGCTTGCGTTCCTGAGGGATGTCCATGCTAAGGAGTGTCGGAGCCGCAGGAGGCCCTGTCAGGCACCCGCGGCGCTATGAACGGGCACCGCGTTTGTACGAACCGTCCATCTCGTTGTGGGCCGGGGGCGATGCATGGCCTTCCTCGCTGTACGGTCCGTACAATCGGCGCATGGCAGTGGCCGTGAGGGACATCGTCGCGATCCCGGGCATGCCGCTGCGCCTGCTGGCCGGCGAGGAGGACATCGACCGGCCGATCCGGTGGGTGCACGTCTCCGAGCTTGAGGACCCCACGCCTTGGCTCAAGGGCGGCGAGCTGATCCTCACGACGGGGCTCGGCATCGGGACGACTCCGGCGAAGCAGCGGGCGTACGTGAAGCGGCTGGCCGACGCGGGACTGACCGGGCTCGGCTTCGGCCTCGGTTTCACCCACGACAAGACGCCGCGTTCCTTGATCACGGCCGCGAGCCAGGTCGGCTTCCCCTTGTTCGAGGTGCCGTACCCGGTGCCGTTCATCGCGATCACCGAGGCGATCTTCACGAGGATCGTCGCCGAGCAGTACGACACCCTGCAACGTGCCGTCGACGCCGAACACGTGCTCACCCGGGCAGTGATGGAGGGCTCAGGCACCGAAGGGATCGCGCGGTCGCTCGCCGACGTCACGAAGGGGTGGGCCTTGCTGCTCGACCTGCACGGGCTGCCGATCGCCAGCACCGGGCGCGCCGCGAGCCTGCGCGCCGAGCGGGTCTGGGAGGAGCTGCGGACCCGGCGGCCCGACGGGACCTCGTTCAGTGTCACCCTCGTCGATCGCGGGCACCACATCTGGGTCCAGCCCGTGGGCGCCCGCGGCCGGGTCGAGGCATTCCTGGCCGTCGGCAAGCCGGAGCAGCCGAGCCAGCTCGATCGCATCGTGGCCGGGCACGCGCTCAGCCTCTTCGCGATCGAGCTCGCGAAGTCGCGCGCGGTGGCCGACGCGCAACGCCGTTTGCAGGGCGATTTCTTCGACGAGCTCGCGCGCGGCTCGCTCTCGACGGGCGAGGCGGTCCGTGGCCTCGCCCGGTTCGGGTTCGACAAGCACGCCCGGGTGATCGTGCTGTCTCTCGAGGCCGTCGACGGCGACCCGGAACCCGGCACGCTCGCCGACGCCGTCACCGACGATCGGTCCCGCGTGGGGGGCGGGTTCCTCGCCTCCTCGCATGACGCGGGGGTGCATCTGCTGCTGCCCGCCGATCCGGCCCCCGACCTCGCGGAGATCACGGCCTCGATCGTGGAACGGTTCGGCGGGGGGCTGCGGGTCGGCGCCGGTTCCCCGGTCGATCCCACCGACGTCGCGCGCTCCCTGCGGGAGGCTCGGTACGCGCTGCAGGTGTGCAGGCTCGAGGGCTGGCCGCACGCGGGCTTCGCCGACCTCGGGACGTACCGCTTGCTGCTGTCGATGGCCGATCCCGATGCGCTCCGAGCGTTCGCCGATTCGATGCTCGACCCACTGGACGCCTACGACCGCGACCACGGTGGCGAGCTGCTCGAGTCGCTCCAGGCCTTCCTGCAGCACAACGCGCGCTGGGAGACGGCCGCGGCGCAGCTGTTCGTGCACCGGCACACGCTGCGCTACCGCATGCGCAAGGTCGAGGAGCTCACCGGTCGCGACCTCTCGAGCAGCTTCGACCGTATGGAGTTCTGGCTCGCCCTGCGGGCTCGCGATCTGCAAGCGGCGCAGATCGACGGATGACGACCGGTCACGACTTGTCCACGGCGTCCAACGCCGGGGTGGCGTGCGGCCGTTGCGTCGGGTGGTCCGTTCGCGTACGGGCGATGCATACTGACCGCCTGAGCGTTGGTTCAGCCGAAGGTTCGCTCCCGAGCGAGGAGGGGGAACATGGGTGAGGAGAAGACCTGGAAGATGTTCATCGGTGGGGAGTGGGTGGACTCCTCGAGCGGCGAGACCGAACCCGACGTCAATCCTGCGACGGGTGAGTCCGTCGCCACCGTTCAGATCGGAACACGCGATGACGCCGACAAGGCGGTCGCCGCGGCGCGGAAGGCGTACGAGGAGGTCTGGTTCGACACACCTCCGAAGGAACGCTCCGCGATGATGTTGAAACTCGCCGACGCGCTCGACGACGACGCGGACAACCTGACCCGCCTCGAGGCTGAGGACGTCGGCAAGCCGATCTCCGTCTCGGCGGCAGACATCCCGTTCATCACCGACAACCTGCGGTTCTTCGCGGGCGCGGCCCGGGTGCAGGAAGGGAAGTCCACCGGAGAGTATGAACGAGGGTTCACGAGCATGATCCGCAGGGAGCCCCTCGGGGTAACGGTCGGGATCTGCCCATGGAACTACCCACTGATGATGGCAGCATGGAAGATCGGCCCCGCGCTCGCGGCCGGGAACACGACCATCCTCAAGCCGGCGGAGCTCACGCCTCGCACGACGTTGCGGCTGGCAGAACTCGCCGCCGACATCTTCCCGCCGGGAGTGATCAACGTCGTCACCGGCCACGGATCGGAGGTCGGCGACCAGCTCGTTCGCCATCCCGATGTCCGTCTCGTTTCGGTGACCGGCGACATATCGACCGGCAAGATCATCCAGGCGACCGCGGCGGAGACGGTCAAGCGCGTCCATCTCGAGCTCGGCGGGAAGGCGCCGGTCGTCGTGTTCGACGATGCCGACATCGAGAAGGTGGTCGAGACGCTCAAGTTTGCCGGCTACACGAACACCGGTCAGGACTGCACGGCGTCGACCCGCGTCGTCGCCGGATCCGGGATCTACGAGGACCTGCTGGCCGAGCTGGTCCCCGCGGTGGAGTCCATCAAGGTCGGAGACATCTACGACGAGACGGTCGAGATGGGGCCGCTCGTCTCCACGGGGCAGCGTGAGAGCGTTGCCGGCTTCGTGGAGCGGGCCCAGGAGACCGGGGCCAAGGTCATGACCGGCGGCGAGCCGATCGACGGCCCGGGCGCCTACTACAAGGCCACCGTCGTGGCCGACGTGGACCAGAAGGCCGAGATCATCCAGAAGGAGGTCTTCGGCCCGGTCGTGACCGTGCAGCGGTTCAGCGACGAGGATCAAGCCGTCCAATGGGCGAACGACGTCGTCTACGGTCTGGCCTCGTCGGTCTGGACCAAGGATGCGGCGCGGGCTGCGCGCGTCGCCCGCAGGCTGCAATTCGGAGCCGTGTGGGTGAACACACACTTCATGATCTCTCCCGAGATGCCCCACGGCGGTTACAAAGAGAGCGGGTACGGCAAGGACATGTCGATGTACTCGCTCGAGGACTACACGCAGATCAAGCACGTGATGTGGTCGCTCGACTGAGAGCGGCGACCTCGAGCGCGGAGCAGATGAGCGGCGATCGGGACGTCCGCCGGGGCGCCCCGTCCGCTGCCTGACGAGGAAGAGGTGACACCCCTGATGGCCGAGATCAGGCCGTTCCTGGTGAACGGCGAGTGGCGAAGCGGCGACGGCACCTTCGAGGTCCGCAACCCGTTCGACGACGAGGTGGTCGCCCTGCTCGGAGTGCCGACCGATGCCGACGTCGAGGAAGCCGTCGCGACCGCCGCCGCGACGTTCGAGGACTCGCCGAAACTGTCGGTGGCTGCGCGTTCGAGCGCGCTCGACCACATCTCGCGACGGCTCGCCGAGACGCAGGAAGAGAACGCCGAGCTGATCGCGCGCGAGGGCGGCAAGCCGCTGAAGTGGGCGCGCGTGGAGGCCGCGCGGGCCGTCTCGACGTTCCGATGGGCCTCTGAGACGCTCCGGCACGGGCAGGACGAGGCGATGCGGCTCGATACCGAGGCGGCGTTCGGCTCGCGGTTCGGCATCCTGCGACGGTTCCCGATCGGACCGGTGCTCGGCATCACGCCGTTCAACTTCCCGCTGAACCTGGTCGCGCACAAGGTGGCGCCCGCGCTCGCGGTGGGGGCGCCGATCGTCGTCAAGCCCGCGAGCGCGACCCCGCTCGGGGCCCTGCGCCTGGCGGAGTTCTTCGACGAGACCGACCTGCCCAAGGGCATGTACCAGGTGTTGCCGGTCAGCTCGAAGGTCGCCGACGCGATGGCGCGCGACGACCGGTTCCGCAAGATCTCGTTCACGGGATCGGCCGGCATCGGCTGGTACCTGAAGGGCCTGGACCCGAAGAAGAAGGTCACCCTCGAGCTCGGTGGCAACGCCGGGGTGATCGTGCACTCCGACGCCGACCTCGACCTCGCGGCCCAGCGGATCGCGTTCGGCGGCTACTACCAGGCCGGCCAGAGTTGCATCAGCGTGCAGCGGGTGCTCGTCGCGAGCGAGGTGTACGAGGACTTCGCGGCGCGGCTCACCAAGCAGGTCGAGCAGCTGAAGGTCGGCGACCCGATGGACGAGACGGTCGATGTCGGCCCGGTGATCACCCGCAGCGAGGTCGACCGCATCGCTGAGTGGGTCGCCGAGGCTGAGGCGCAGGGGGCGGAGGTGCTCACAGGCGGGAAGGCCGACGGGCCGTTCTTCGAGCCGACCCTTATCTCGCAGACCACGCCGCAGATGAAGGTGCGCTGCGAGGAGGTGTTCGGCCCCGTCTGCACGATCACGCCGTACCAGACCTTCGAGGAGGCACTCGCCGAGGTCAACGACTCGAAGTACGGGCTGCAGGCCGGCGTGTTCACGAACGACATCAACCGCGCCTTCGACGCGCACCGCACCCTCGAGGTCGGCGGCGTGATCGTGAACGACGTGAGCGCGTTCCGGGCCGACCAGATGCCTTACGGCGGCTCGAAGGAATCCGGGTTCGGGCGTGAGGGATTGCGCTTCGCGATGGAGGAGATGACCGAGCCGCGCATCATGGTGCTCTCGCACGTGCCGCTCTAGGGCGCGACCGCGTGGAGCTCGTCAGCTACGCCGTTGCCGCCGCGGTGGTGGCGTTCGGCATCTTCGTCGTGCGGCGACTGATCCTGTCGTGGCGTCGCACATTTCGCCCCGACGAGGGGGACGGAGCCGGCGGGGTTGGGCGGTCGGGCGAGGAGCCCGGCGGCGGGGCACCGTCAGGCTGACGCGGCGAGCACGTCGTCGACGAACGCACCGACGACCGCCGCAGCCTCGCGCTCGCGTCGCCACAGGTAGTGATCGGCGCCCTCGACGACGTGGAGACGGCCCTCGGGCAGGCCGGCCGTGAACCTACGGGCGTCCTCGGGTGGGCAGTGCGTGTCGTCGTCGCCGGCGAGCACGAGCACCGGACGCTTCAGGGCGCGAAGCTCCGAGGGATGCGGGATCGGGGGCAGCGCCAGGTCGTCGGGGCGCAGCGGCATGCCGAGGAGCGCCAGGGCGGCCACCCGGCTGTCGTCGAGCGCCTCGCGAAGCGCGACGCTCGCCCCGAACGACCAGCCGCAGGCGACCGTCGGCAGGTCGGGCGCGTCCTCGCGTACCCGCCCGATCGCCGCGCGTGCGTCGCGGATCTCCTCGCGGCCACCGCCGTACGTGCCGCCCGAGCCCATCACCCCACGGAAGTTGAACAACAGCACGACGAAGCCACGGGCCCCGGCGAGCTCGTTCCGCAGGGCCCACAGGATCGGGTGGTCCTTGCTGCCGCCGTGCTCGGGATGCGGATGGCAGAGGATCGCCGACCCCTTCGGGGCATGGTCCGGGCGTCGGAGCTCACCCTCGATGCGAAGACCGTCGTCGGTCGAGAACGTCACCGGTTCCACCTCTGCGACGATGGCAGTCGTGGACGCGTCGCGACAACCGGCGAGGCGATGGGCGTGGGATCCGCCGCCGCGGCCGCCGCCGGGTCGGGAGGGGCCGGATCTGACTCGAGGCCGTGAAGCCCTTGCTCGCACGGGTGTGTCTGACCTGCGACGCATCCCACGCCCGAGCTCGGCTCCACGCTACCGGCGGCCGGGGTGCGATCTGCCCGTGGCGTACCCGGTGCCCCACGGCGCGGACGGTCAGGCGCGGTGGCACACCTTCCGGAATCTCGCCCCGCTGGGTGAGTTGCAGCGGCGGTCCGGGGGCGTACACTGGGTTTGCAAGGTCGACACCGTGGAAAAGAGGTTTATGCCATGACCTACACGATCGCGGAACCCTGCATCGACGTGAAGGACCGAGCGTGCGTCGATGAGTGCCCGGTCGACTGCATCTACGAAGGCCCGCGCATGCTCTACATCCAACCCGACGAGTGCGTGGACTGCGGCGCGTGCGAGCCCGCCTGCCCCGTCACGGCGATCTTCTACGAGGACGACGTGCCCGGCGAGTGGAAGCAGTTCACGCCGATCAACGCTGAGTTCTTCAACGACGACGTGAGCGGCCTCGGATCGCCCGGTGGAGCGGCCCAGGTCGGACCGGCAGCCGTCGACCACCCCGTCGTGGCCGGATGGCAGGCGATCTAGCGTCCGGGTGGTGAGCACGACCTCGCAGGGCCCTGGGCTTCGCCCGGGGCCCTTCAGCGTGTGCCACCTGGGATGACGCGCCTCGACCCTGGAGTCGGAACGTTTCCCACATGACAGGATGTCCTGGACGACCCGGAGGCGGATGGTGATGGATCGACGGAGACGCCTGCCGGCGTTCATGTATGCGGCACCGATCGCGATCGTGATCACCGTGCTGGCGGTGTGGGCGCCGATCGGGGCCACGGCCGAGGAGCCCTCGACCGTGGCCGGCGCCGGATCGACGCTCGCTCCGGCGGTCGCACCCGAGGTCGCCCGCGCCGTACTGCGTCGCCCTGGTGCCGTGGTGCGATCGGGGGACGACTTCACCGTGGAGGAGGTCGACGTCCCTCCGGCCATGCGGGCCCCCGGGACCCCGGCTCGTGTCTACCGGGTGCGGTTCGCCGGCCGGTACGCGCCGCGAGCCCTCCAGTACGTGCTGACCCTCGACGGCGTCCCCCTCGCGACCGCCGTGCCCTCGCCGAACCAGCGCTCGGTCGTGGCGCTCACCGACGATGGGGCCGTCGCGTCGGGGGCGCTCGCGCTCACCTATGGCGGCCGCCCGGCCTCTGAGTCGCCGACATCGGCGATCGAGGCGCCGTCTCATCGGCGACCGCGACCCCTCCCGTCGCCCGGGCCCTACGACGTGGCGCGACGCGAGTACGACTTCGGCGACCGGGCGTTCCAGCCGACCGAGCTCGGCGCCAAGGTCGAGGTCAGGGCCGACGTGCACTTTCCGAAGGGGTTGCCCGACGGGCCGTATCCGATCGTGCTGTTCATGCACGGGAACCACTCGTCGTGCTACCGGGGGGCTCGCGCCGGATACCGCTGGCCCTGCCGGGAAGGCTGGAAGCCGCTCCCGAACCACGAGGGGTACGACTACGCGGCCTCCCGCCTCGCGAGCTACGGCTACGTCGTGGTCTCGGTCAGCGCCAACGGGGTCAACGTGTTCGGCAATCGGCTGGAGGACTCGGGCATGCGCCAGCGCGGCGAGTTGCTCGAGGAGCACCTCGACCTGTGGCAGACGTGGTCGACGACCGGCGGCGAACCGTTCGACGACCGGTTCGTGGGACAGGTCGACATGACCACGATCGGCACGATGGGTCACTCCCGCGGCGGCGAGGGTGTGGTGTGGCACGTGATCGTCGACCGGGAACGCGCCGATCCGTTCGGTATCGACGCGATCCTGCCGATCGCGCCGGTCGACTTCACCCGTGAGACCGTGAATCGCGCCCCGCTGGCGGTCGTGCTGCCGTACTGCGACGGCGACGTCTTCGATCTGCAGGGGGTGCACCTCTTCGACGACGCGCGCTACCGGGTGGCGGGCGACCCTGAGCCGAAGCACTCCCTCACGCTGTACGGGGCGAACCACAACTACTTCAACACCGTCTGGACCCCGTCGTCCGGCTATCCGGGCTCGTTCGACGATACGTTCGGGCGATGCGAAGGCAAACTCACGCCGGCGCAGCAGCGACGCATCGGGGCTGCGTACATCGTGTCGTACTTCCGCCGGTACCTCGGCGGCGAGACCGGCCTGGACCCGGAATGGACCGGAGAGAGCACACCGGTCGGCGTGAACCCCACCCGCGCGCTCGTGTCCTACCTGGCGCCCGACCAGCCCGGACGCCGCCTCGACGTCGACCGCTTCACCCGCGAGCGCTCGATCGCTCGCACCGAGACGGGGGAGGCCGTGGTCGCATCGAGCCTGTCGCTGCTCGCGTGGTGCGCGAACACCTTCGAGATCCCGTGCGTGCCGGGCGATCTATCGTTCACCGATGCCCACCTGCCCGGGCTCTCGCGTGGTGTGTTCGGCTGGTCGGGCCGCGACGGTGTGGCGCGGTTCGACCTCGGCGCGGGGGTCGACGTGCGAGCGTTCGACGCCTTGCAGTTCAGGGCCACCGTGAACCCCGGTTATCGGGCCAACGCGGGAGTTTCGTATCAGGACCTTTCCGTGTCCCTCATCGACGGCAACGGCGATGAGGTCTCGGTGGCGGCCGCCGAGGTCGGGAACGAGGCGCTCCGCTTCCCGTCGGGACTCCGTCGGTTCTCCGGGCACGTGATCCTGCAGCAGCTGCGCTTCCCGCTGGCAGGCTTCGACGCCCTCGATCTCGCAGACGTCCGGGCGATCGAGATCCGGTTCGATCGCACGAACAAGGGTGTGATCGACGTAGCCGACCTCGCGTTCAGCGCGGGCGTCTGAGCCGTCCGCGACGCTCGAACGATCAGCGGGGCGGGGGCGTCGCGAACGGGTCGGTGTCGGCGTCGCTCGGCTCGGTTGCGTCGCCGGCCGCCTCGGGGTCGGCCGGCAAGAAGACCCGGAACGATGCCCCGCCGCCGTCGCGCTCCTGCACCCACGCCCGACCCCCCTGCAGCTCGGCGAAGCGGCGTACGAGCGTGAGCCCGACACCGACGCCGGGGGAGTGACGGGGCGCGTCGGGTCCCTGCCGGAATGCTTCGAACACCGTGTCCTGCAGGCCCTCGGGCACGCCCGAACCGTCGTCTTCGACCGCGATCCGGACCCCGCCGGGGTGCGCCTGGACCCGAACCCAAACGGTGGCCGTGGCGGGAGCATGGCGCGCGGCGTTGGCGAGCAGGTTCTCCACGATGCGCTCCACCTTGGCCGCGTCGACCGGCTGCCGCACAGGCTCCAGTTCGACGATGAGGCGATCGCGGGGCACGAGCTCGGATTCCTCGACGACGCGGCCGACGAGCGCGTCCACGTCGGTCTCCTCGAGCTGGGGGGCGACGATGCCGCGGGCGAGCCGATCCATGTCGAGCAGGTTCGTGACGAGGCGTTCGAGCCGTCGGGCGTTGGCGGCGATGCGACCGGCGAGGTCGCGAGAGTCGGCTTCGTCGAGCTGCATGTCGCCGCGCTCGAGCGTGATCGCGAGGCCGAGGATCGCGGCGAGCGGTGTCCGGAGGTCGTGCGAGACTGCTTGCAGGAACGTGTTCTTCATCTCGTCGAGCGAGCGGAGCCGCTGGCTCGCCTCGCGCTCGACGGCGAGCGCCCGCTCCAGCTGTGCCTGGGATTCCTTCCGTTCCGTCACGTCGAGCAGGAACCCTTGCCAGTAGGGCGTCTTGCCGGGTAGTTCCACCAGGCGGGCCTCGTCCTGGACCCACACGATCCGCCCGTCCTTCGCGATCATCCGGTACTCCATCGAGAAGTGGTCGTCCCCCGTGGTGTTGCTCTCGGCATCTGCAGAGAGCACGCGGTCGCGATCGTCCGGGTGGATGATCGATCGCCAGAGTGTGGGATCGGCTCGGATGTCCTCGAGCGTGTAGCCGATCAGGTCCGTGTTGCCGGGCGCGATGTACGTGGTGAGCGAGACCGTCGGGTCGTCGGGATCGATCTCCTGGGTGTAGAAGATCGCCTGGTTCTGCTCGACGATCGTTCGGAATTTCAGCTCGGCCTCGCGGAGCCGCTCCTCCGCCTCCTTGCGCTCGGTGATGTCGACCAGGAACCCCTGCCAGAAGCCCTCGTCGTCGGGGTCGGGCACGAACGTGGCCTCGTCGTGCACCCAGATCCATCGGCCGTCGGCGTGCCGGAAGCGGTAGTCGAGCGTGTAGGGCTCCTTCGTCTCGTTGGAGCGGTCGTCGACCTCGTGCACGAGCGCCCGGTCGTCGGCGTGGATCCGATCCCGCCAGAAGTCGGGGGTCCAGGTCCAGAGCTCGGGCGTGTAGCCGAACAGGTCAACCACCTGGGGGCTGATGTAGAACTTCGCCGGATCACCTTCCGGCGATTCGCGGTACACGACGGCCGGGATGTGCTCGATCAGCGCGCGGTGTCGCTGCTCGGCCTGGCGGAGCTGTTCCTCGGCGTGCTTGCGCTCGGTGACGTCGAGCATCACGCCCTGCCAGTAGAGGGGACCGCCGAGCGCGTCGCGCACGACCACCGACTCGTCGTGGATCCACACCTCGCGGCCGTCGACCGCGATCATCCGGTACTCCTGCTGGTACGGCTCGAGGGAGCCGTTCGTCCGCACGCTCTCGGCCATCACGCGGTCGCGATCGTCGGGATGGATCACCTCGAGCCAGAACCCGGGGGCTCCCCATGCCGCCGGGGGGTACCCGAGGACCGCCTCGATCTGTGGGCTCAGGTAGCTGCTGACGGACGTCGGCTCGTAGAGCTCGACGATCGACTCGGTGTAGGTGATCGCGGGTGTGCGCTCCACGAGCAGGCGGTAGCGCTCCTCGGCCTGACGCACGTCTTCCTGGGCTTGCATGCGTTCCGTGATGTCCATCATGAAGCCGAGGAAGTGATCGAGCTGCCCGTCGTCACGCAGGACCGGGGTCGACGTGTCGTGGATCCATCGGTATGAGCCGTCCGCGGTCCGCATGCGGTACACCTCGTCGAACGTCGAGACGTCGGCGGACTCGAGCACCCCCGACGCCTCGAGCCTCGCCAGGTCGTCGGGATGGATCAGCGTGAACCAGAATGCGGGGTCGGCGAGGAACCGCTCGGGCTCGTAGCCCAGGATCGCCCGGACCTGTGGGCTGACGAACTCCATGCGGACGTCGCCGGGCGCGACCACCGCGTCGACGTAGGTGACGGCCGGGATGTGCTCGATCACTTGTCGCCACCGCTGCTCCGCGACCCGACGGTCGTCCTCGACCTGTTGGCGGGACACCGCGGCGCCGATCAGCGTGGCCGCGGCACGCAGCGCCTCGAGCTCGGAGCTCCACCGACGCTCGCGCTCGCAGTCGTCGAACCCGATCGTGCCCCACCACCGGTCACCGGCGAAGATCGGATGCTCGGCGATCGACACGACGCCGTGTCGGACGAAGACGGGTCGCTCGGTCTCGGGCAGCTCTGCGATGTGGCTCACCACGGGCTCTCCTCGCGCGAGCATCGTCGCCCACCGCGCGAACCCACCGTCCCACGGAGTCCCCGCGAAGGCGGGGCCGGCTCGCGGCGGCACACCCGGGCCGCACCACTCGTGTCGCATCGTGCCGAGTGCCCGACCCGTCTCGTCGGTGCGGTTCTCGATCACGAACGCTCGTGACGCCCCCGCGGCGCGTCCCATGCGATCGAGCACCTCGTCGGCGGCCTCCCGCCAGTCGGCGGCGAGCAGGAGGCGCTCGGCTGCATGGGCCACCGCCTCGAGCACGGCGTCGTGGCGCACGGACTCGGCCGTGCGGACTGTGTCCACCCCTGTCGCCTCCTCTCGTACCCCGGTCCGCGGTGCGGGCGCACGCGGACAGGACCCCGAAGGGTCACGTCTCGTGTATCGGCCGATGGTGGCCGGGGTGTAGGCGGCGCGAGCGGTCAGGCGGGATCTGGCATGAGGCCAGGTGTGGTTCCTGCGGAAGGCATCTCGCCGGGTTCCGGCCACCTGGCTCGCGACTTCGCCGCGAGCTTGAACATCAGCTCGACCGCCTTCGGGTCCTCGGAGGCCGGCCGGGCCTCGACGACCTCGTCCGCGAGGGCGCGTTGCCAGATGTCCGCACCGCGATCGGTCCGCACGATCGTGAGCGTCCACCCCTCGGACTGCCCGAGACCGCCGAACGAGATGTCGGCATGCTCCGCTGCGAAGTCGGGGCAGCGCAGGCACCCCGGACGCGTGTACCGGTGGGCCTCCTTCAGCGAGTAGGCCTGCTCGTCACCGTCGTCGGTGTAGAAGAGCAGCTTGCCCTTCACGTTCACCCGGGCGAGGCGATCGAGGTCGAGCCCCAGCTCGTGCTGGGCGATGTCCACCATGAGCCCGTCGTAGGTGAACGTCTTCGAGCACAGCAGGCCGAACGTCCAGGCGATCTTCCTGCGCCACTTGTTCACGCGTCGCGCCTCCATCGACCCGGTCACGCTGGCCTGGCAGCTCATGCCGACGAGGGCGACCTTCGACAGTCCCATCTCGGCCGCCTGCAGGAGAGCCAGGGGGTTCGCCGAGTAGGTGTAGCGAGAGCCCGCCGTGTCGAGCACACCCTGGGCGTCGGTGACGACCGTGGGTTCGGCGTCCCACGCCCGGTCGTCGGAGAGCTTCGACGTGCATGCTCCGTCGATCTGACCGGTGGCGAGCCCCCAGATCAAGAGCGACGAGACGACCCCGCCGTCCTGGCCGCTCATCAACACCTCAGGAGCTGTGGCGCGGGCGAGCACGATCTCGCGGTGCTTGCCGATCACCTCGTCGGGGCTGCGCGCCATGCCGAACAGCGTGGTATCGATCTCGGCTTCCCAGTCGCGGAACCTCGGGCACGCGAGGGTGCACAGCGAGCAGCCCTTGTCGCCGTGAGAGCAACGGTCGGGGCCTTCGTCCTGCAGCTGCACGGGCTCGTAGTCCTCGTAGCCCAGCACGTTGAACGGACAGGCGACGATGCACGCGGTGCAGCCGGTGCACAACCCGGTGGTCACCACCTCGTCGTAGAGATGCTTCCACTGGGTCTTGTCGGTCGGCGCCGGCATCGCCCGCAGCATAGCCCACGATGTCGCCCGGACCGTCGCCGTTCGCAGAGCCGTTGGGACTGGGATAGGCTCGGGAGGCCGTCGCGACTCCGATCGATCGGGGCATCCGGGCAAGAAGGGGGAACGATGAGACCGACCACGGTCCGATCAGCGACATCGTTCGCGACGATCCTCCTGCTGATCCTCGCGGTCGGGGCGTGTTCGGGCGACTCGGACGGCGGAGGCTCGGAGACGTCGGAGACGGACGCCGAGGTGGGAGACCTCGCGCCCGGGTCGGCCGCGGTCAACATCGTGGACCTCACGTTCGAGCCCACCACGATCACGGTGGCCGCGGGATCGACCGATATCGCGATCACGAACGCCGACTCGACCGACCACACGTTCACGCTCGACGACGACACCGTGAACCAGCCGGTGGCGGCGGGGGAGAAGGTGACGGTCACCGTGGACCTCTCTTCCTCGGTGGGATTCCACTGCGAGATCCATCCGTCGATGACGGGTACGCTGCAAGTGGCGTGACGGTGCGGTCAGGCGACCAGGGGCAGCCGGACGCTACCGGTCAGACGCTGAAGGATTCACCACAGGCGCACTCATGCTTGGCCTGCGGGTTCACCATCTTGAGCCCGCCGCCGAGGAGCGAGTCGTTGAACTCGAGGGTCGAGCCGGAGACGATCGGGGCGCTGGCCGGGTCGATCAGGACCCGGAAGCCGCCGGGACCCTCCACCACGTGGTCGCCCTCGGCGGGCGCATCGTCGAGGGTCAGCTCGTAGCTGAAGCCCGAACACCCACCCGCGGTCACGCGGATGCGCAAGGCAGCCTGGGGGCGGCCGTCACGCTCGGCCAACGCGCGCGCCCTCGCCGCCGCGGCGTCCGTGATCGTGATCAGGGGCGTGGTGGCGATGATGTCCATCCCCCAAGGATACGCCGGGAAACGGCGAACGCGAAGGCGGCGGAGGAACGCGGAGCGACTACGCGAGCGACGCCGCGAACATGCGTGCGTACGCCCGCGCCCCGGCCACGAGCTCGTGGACCGGCACCCACTCGTCGGCGGCGTGGGCCACCGTGAGGGATCCCGGTCCGCAGATCACCGTGGGGATGGAGGCTTGGTTGATGTAGAAGCGTGCATCGGTGATGCCGGTAAACCCGACCAGCTCGGGCGCGGTGCCCGTCGTCGCCCGGACGGCCTCGACCGCGATCCGAGCGATGTCGGTGTCGGACGACGCTTCGGCCGCGTCGGTCCATTCCCGGAGCTCGACTTCGATCTCGACCTCGGGGTGCTCGGCGCGCAGTGACGCGACGAGCGCCAGGAACGGCGTGCGCACGGCGTCGGGATCGGACTCGCCCGGCACGGTGCGGCGGTCGATATCGACCTCGCATCGGTCCGGGACGACGTTGGGGGCGCTGCCGCCGGCGATCAGGGCGGCGTTCACCGTGGGCCGGCCCACGAGGGGATGTTCGAGGTCGGGGAGCGCGTCGGACAGCCGCAGCAGGAAGCGCGCCATCGAGGTGATCGCGTTCACGCCCTGGTGGGGCTGGGAGCCGTGGGCAGCCCTCCCGAAGGCCGTCGCCGTGAACCAGGCGCCCCCGCGCTCGGCGATCCCGACCTGCAGCTCGCTCGGCTCGCCCACGATCGCCGCGTCCTGGACCAGCAGGCCGCGTTCCCAGAGCACCTTCGTGCCGTGCACGCCGGCGAGCTCCTCATCGGCCGCCAGGTGGAAGACGAGCGAACCCGTGAGGGGCGTGGCGGCCCGGCGCAGCGCCGATGCGGCGGCGAGCGCGGCCCCGATCGAGCCCTTCATGTCCGCGGCGCCGCGCCCGACGAGGCGCCCGTCGTCGCAGACCTCGCCGGCCCACGGGTCGTGTCGCCACGTGTCGAGGGAACCGGCAGGCACGACGTCGAGGTGGCCGTTCCACGCGAGGCGGTAGCCGGTCTCGGTGCCCAGCGAGGCCACCACGCTCGGTCGCCCGGCATCCGAGCGGACGATCTCGGGCGTCGCCCCGAGCTCCATGAGGATGTCGCTCGCGACGGCCGCCGCCAGATCCTCAGTGCCGCCGGGGTTCTCGCTCTTCGCGGCGATCAGCGCCCGGGTATAGGCGAGCACCTCGTCGGGATCGACGGCGGCCGCGGCGGCGTCGAGCACGGCCTCCTCTACCATGGCGCGCGATGCTACACGCCGACGCGCTCGCGTCGCTCGCCGCGTCGCTCGACGACGAGCCGTCGCCGTTGCCCGGGACCGGCGACCGTCTCGCCGCGGTGCTCGCCCCGATCGTCCTCGAGCCGGCGCCGTCCCTGGTCTTCACGGTGCGGGCGGCCGCGCTCTCGCGCCACGCCGGGGAGATCTCGTTCCCGGGGGGGTTGCAGGACCCAGGTGAGACACTCGCCGAGACTGCGCTGCGCGAGGCGCACGAGGAGATCGGGCTCGAGCCGGCGCTGCTCCACCTGCTCGGCGCTCTGCCTCCCGTGCACACGTTCGTGAGCGGCATCCTCGTGGTGCCGTTCGTCGGCGTGCTCGACCGCACGCCGGCGTTCACGGTGAACGAAGCTGAGATCGACGAGGTGCTGGTGTTCGGCATCGAACGCCTGGCGTCGGCCGAGCGGACGGTGAGCTACGACCGCCCGGACGGGCGCACCTGGCGAGGGTTCGCCTACGAGATCGAGGGACACACCGTGTGGGGAGCGACCGGATGGATGCTCCACACGTTGCTCGAGACGATCAGGAAGGAGACGACATGGCCGATGCCGTGAACGCGGTGGCTCCAGAGGATCGAGAGCTTCGCATCCTGCTGGGGGAGGCCCGCACGATCGCCGTGGTGGGGCTCTCGTCGAGGCCCGGCCGCCCGTCGCTCGACGTCGCCGCCTACTTGCAACAGCGTGGTTACCGCATCGTGCCCGTGAATCCGCGAGAGACCGAGGTTCTGGGCGAACCGGCCTATCCGTCGTTGCGGGACATCCCTGAGGACCTGGCGATCGACGTGGTGGACGTATTCCGGCGCGCGGAGGACACGCCGCCGATCGCGCGCGATGCCGTGGCGATCGGTGCGAAGGTGCTGTGGCTGCAGGACGGCATCGTGAACGAGGAGGCGTACCGCATCGCGACCGAGGCGGGCCTCGAGGTGATCATGGGCGTGTGCATCAGGCGCACCGATCAACGACTGCAAAGGGAGGGGACCGCATGACCGCGTGGGAGTACTTCGTCGCGCCGCTGCTCGAGCACAACCCGGGCGAGATCCTGAACACGTTCGGCAGCGACGGCTGGGAACTGGTCTCGGTCGTGGCGCAGCCGACGCCTTCGGGGGCGCTCTCCACGGTCGCCTACATGAAGCGGCCGAAGCCCGCCTGACCGCTCATCGATCGTCGCCGGGATCGCCCTGCCGGAGCCGGCGACCGGCCACGAGCCGGGCGCCGAGCGCGCCCGCCAGCACGACGAGCGCGGCGATCGCGATCCATGGACGCAACGAGTCGCCGTCGTCCGCCGTGGCCCCCACCTGTGGCGAGGGGATGGCCGAGCGTGGGTCGGTCAGCGTCGGGGCCCGGGTGGACCCGCTCGCCTCCTCGAGGCGGAGGGTCCAGATCGAGTCGGCGGTGGCGACGTAGAGGGCGCCGTCGGGCCCGAGCAGCACGTCGGTCACCCCCGCCGGGAACCGAGCGATCTCCTCCGCCCCCGCGGTGGCGTCCGCCGATGCAGGTAAGCGCCACAGTCGGCCGTCGAACGATCCGAACCACAGGTCGCCGTCGGCCACCGCGCAGCCGGTCAAGGCGACCGTCTGGGGGAACACCACGACGGGATCCACGAAACGGCTGTCGCCGGAGGTGCCCGTGACCGCCGGCCAGCCGTAGTTCCTCCCCGGTTCGATCAGGTTCACCTCGTCGTCGACGTCGGGTCCGTTCTCGGTCTCCCAGAGCGCCCCGGTCGCAGGATCGACGCAGAGGCCGAACGAGTTGCGGTGCCCGATCGACCAGACGGGGTTGTCGGGCCCGAACGGGTTGTCCGGCGGCACGCCCCCCGCAGCCGTCAGCCGCACGATCTTGCCGCCGATATCGGTCTCGTCCTGCGCCCGATCGGACTCGTGCGCCTCGCCCAGCGCCACGAACAGCGAACCGTCGCTCCCGAACGCGAGGTCTCCGCCGTTGTGGTAGCCGGCGACGGCACTGATGCCGTCGAGGAGCGTCTCCGGCTGACCCCCGGCGACCGTACCGTCCGCAAGCACGCGGACGAGCCGGTTCAGGCCATCCCTCGGATCGGAGTGGTACAGGTAGATCCACGGGTCGCGTTCGAAGTCCGGATGCACTGCGATGCCGAGCAGTCCGCGCTCCGCGTCGCCGATCACCGGAAGCGTGATGAACGGCCGATCGACCAGCCGGCCGTCGGGCGCGACGACCCGCACGTTGCCGGTCTCCTTCTCCGTGAACAGCAGCGTCCCGTCGGGCAGGAACGCCATGTTCGTCGGGAACGCGAGGTCGTCGAGGAACCGCCGAGGCGCGAGGTCGGCAGCGGCGGCCGGTGCGGCGAGGGCGGCGACGATCACGAGGGTCGCGACCGCGAGTCTGGCCGGGCGCATCCATCGACGGTATCGCGAGATGGGACGATGGCTGGGTCCGCGACGACGGAGGTGCGGGTGTACTCGATCGATCACGTGGTGCTCGCGGTGTCGGACCTCGACCGAGCGGGGGAGCGGCTGCATCGCGAGCACGGGCTTGCCTCGGTCGCCGGCGGCGCGCATCCGCGGTGGGGAACGGGCAACCGCATCGTGCCGCTGGGTGACAGCTACATCGAGCTCATCGCCGTCGTCGATCACGAGGTTGGCAGCTCGACCCCACTCGGGCGGGCGCTCCTGGCGTCGTCCGAGGACGGGCGAGACCGGTGGTTCGCCGTCTGCGTGTCGGATACCGAGCTCGAGGTGACCGCCCAACGACTCGGGCTGCATGTGGAGGCCGGCGCTCGCAGGCGACCCGACGGGGTGGAGCTCCGGTGGCGCGGCGCAGGCATCGACGACGAGGCACGCGATGCGTGGCTGCCGTTCTTCATCACCTGGGACGTGCCCGCCGATCTGCATCCAGGACGGACGGCGATCCGCCACGAGGTCGACGTCACCGGGATCGCGCGCGTAGAGATCGCGGGCGACCCCGTACGCCTGCGCGAGTGGCTCGGACCCGAGGGCGGCGGCCTGCCGATCGACGTGTCCGACGGCGACGCTCAGGTTCGAGCGGTGTATCTCTCGCTCGCCGACGGCGCGACGCTCAGGCTCTGAGGCCAACCTGCGCCGGCTCAGTCCGGTCGGTGGCCCACGATGGCACGGAGGCCGACGGGCAGCGTCTCGTCCCCGAACGCCGGTCCGACGGTCGCCTCCACACCGTGCCCGGCGAGCAGGGCCGGCACGAGCGAGGTGTCGACCATCACGTTGTCGTGCCGCTCGTCGTCGCGCCGCCACGAGCCGTCGTCCTCGCGGATGAACGTGGCCATCCGGCGCACGAACCGGTCGGGGGAGGGCACCGAGAACTCGGTCACGATCGCCCAATCCTCGCCGACCCATCCCCTGCTGGGCTGGTCGATGCGGGACGCGGCCCACTCGAGGTCGCACAGGTCGAGCGCGAGCACGCCGCCGGGTCGCAGCGAGTCCGCGATCGCCATCAGCGCCCGGTCGATCGCCTCTGCGGTCGGCAGGTAACTGAGCGCGTGTCCGACCGAGACGATCGCGTCGGCGGCGGGGATCGGATCGTCGGGGAGGGTGAGGCGGCGGATCTCCTGAGCCTTACCGGCGACCACCCCGGCGAGCTCGAGCATGGCGGGCGAGGCGTCGGTGGCGATCACGCGATGACCGGCGTCGAGCAGATGCCTCGTCAGCAACCCGCTGCCGCATCCGAGCTCGACGACGAGACCGTCCCGGGCGCGGACCGGCTCGAGCAGCGCCAGGATGCCCGGGGCGCAGTCGTCGGCATGGAACCCGAACCCCCGATGGTGCACGAGGGCCAGGTCGCGCCGGTAGTAGGGCTCGTCGCTCATGGGCCCCTCGACGGCACGCTCACGGCTGGCCCGTGAGGGCACGGTCGAGGTCCTCGATCAGGTCGTCGGGGTGCTCGATCCCCACGGAGAGCCGCACGAGGTCGGCCGGCACCTCGAGCGGCGACCCGGCCACGCTCGCATGTGTCATCGGACCGGGTACCTCGATCAGCGACTCGACCCCGCCGAGCGATTCCGCCAGGAGGAAGAGCTCGGTTCGGCGCGCGACGCCGAGCGCCCGCTCGGCGCTGCCGACCCGGAACGACACCATGCCGCCGAAATCGGTCATCTGCCGGGCGGCCACGTCGTGCGCTGGATGGCCCTCGAGGCCGGGGTAGAGGACCCGGGTGACGGCCGGGCTGGTGCGCAGGTAGCCGGCGACCGCCTTCGCCCCGGCGCAGTGGGCCCGCATCCGTACCGCGAGCGTCTTCAGGCCCCGCAGGGCGAGGTAGCTGTCCATCGGACCGGGCACGGCACCCACGGCGTTCACGAGGAAGCCGAGCCGCTCGATCCACTCCTCGTCGCTCGTGACGATGGCTCCGCCGATCAGGTCGGAGTGCCCGCCGACGTACTTCGTCACGCTGTGCACGACTGCGTCGGCGCCGAGCACGAGCGGACGCTGCAGGGCAGGCGTGGCGAACGTGTTGTCGACCACGACGCGGGCGCCGTGCTCGTGGGCGACGGCGCATACCGCGCCGATGTCGACGATCTTCAGCAGCGGGTTCGACGGCGTCTCGATCCAGACGAGCTTCGTGGCCGGTGTCAGCGCCGCCGACAGCGCATCGAGATCGCCGAGGTCGACCGTCGAGAACGCGAGACCCCAGTCGGTCAGCACCTTCGACAGCAGCCGGTAGGTGCCGCCGTACACGTCGTCGGCCAGCACGACGTGGTCGCCCGGTCGAAGGGTCAACAGGAGGGTGGTCTCGGCGCCGAGTCCGCTCGAGAACGCGAACCCGTGCGCGCCGCCCTCGAGCGAGGCGAGCGCCTGCTGGAAGGCCTCCCTCGTTGGGTTCCCGCCGCGCGCGTAGTCCCAGACCTTCGGGGAGCCGACCTCGGGTTGTGCGTAGGTCGAGGTCTGGTAGATCGGCACGTTCACCGCGCCGTAGAGGGCGTCGGGGTCCTGCCCGGCGTGGATCGCTCTGGTCTCGAACCGATATCGGCCGGTGGCTTCCTCGTCACTCATCGGCGCTCCTCATCGCATCTCGGGTGGTGGCTTCCAACCACGGGTAGCGAGCTCGTCCATCGCGTCGGCGCCTTCGCGGGCGCGCCTCCACAGCATGGCCTTGCGCTTCGCGTCGTGCCCAGGCGCGAACTCTCCACGGACGAGGCGATCGCAGGCCGGGTCGCCGCACGCGCAGTAGGTGAACAGCGGCTGGGTCTCGCGTGGTGCGGCCGAACCCTGTCGGTAGGGCGTGGCCGGCAGCGCGGCCGACGGCACCACGATCACGCCCTCGCTCGGATCGCCTGGGGCGAACCGCTTCCCGTCGAGCGCGTACAGCCCGGTGAGCGCGGCGAGGGCGGCGTCCACGCGATCGGCGGACCCGAGCTCGTCGGTTCGCACGCCTTGAGCCCGCAAGACGGCCGTACGCCAGGCGCGCTTGTTCGTCCCCTTGGGCGCGAGGCAGCCCGCCAGCACGACGGCGGTGGCATGCGGGAAGACCTCGAGGGCTTTCCCGCGGGGGCTGCCGGCTGAGTACGCCGGGAACCCCGCGGCGGCGGCCTGCGTGAACACTTCGAACCCGACCTCCATCCAGGCGAAGAAGCGATTGCCCTTGCCGTGGGCCTCGCTCGGCGTGTTGAACGAGGAGATGTTGAGGGCCGCCAGCTCGCGCTCGGTCAACCGTGAGCGACCTGACGGCGCCCAGCGAGGCGGCGAGTCGATCGCGACGACGTCGGGAAGCAGCTTGCGGATCAGTCGCTCGACGTCGTGCACGTGCACGCGAGAGGACACGTGCAGGGGAACGCGACGCTCGTCGAGCAGCACGACGTCGAGGCCCTTGCCCGCGCCGACGTCGATACCCAGCGACCGCACCGCAGCCGCTACCGCTGGGCCTGGCGACGGTGGGCGATGAAGTCGAGCAGGTCGCTGCGCGTGAGCACGCCGAGCACCTGGCCGGCCTTCGCGACGAGCACCGCGGGCGCCTGCTCGAGTTGTGCGAAGGCCGCCTCGATCGGTTGGTCCCACTCGACGAACGGGATCGGCGGCGCCATGACCTCGGCCACGTCTGCCTGCAGCGCGTCCGGGTCGCGGAAGACGCGCTCGAGCAGCTCACGGTCGCGGATCGAGCCCACGAACTGGGTCACGTCCGCGGACCTCTCGCGCACGACGGGCGCCTGGGAGATCGAGCTCGCCTGCAGCACGTCGACCGCCTGGCGCACCTTGTCGTGCGCGTTCACGGTGATCAGCGCCGGTAGCTCGGCACCCTTGGACGAGAGCACCTGCTCGACGGTCGTCACCTCGGGCCCCTCGAGGAACCCGTACTGGCGCATCCAGCCGTCGGAGTACAGCTTCGAGAGGTAGTTGCGGCCGGTGTCGGGCAGCAGGACCACGATCGTGGTGTCGTCGCCGTAGTCGCGCGCGACCTCGAGCGCGGCGTAGACCGCGGAGCCGCACGAGCCGCCGACGAGGATGCCTTCCTGTCGCGTGACGGCCCGCGCCGTGAGGAACGCCTCGCGGTCGGGTACCCGCACCCAGCGGTCGACGATGTCGGGGTCGAACGTCTCCGGGAAGAAGTCCTCGCCGATGCCCTCGGTGAGGTAGGGGCGCGGCTCGTCGCCCGTGTACACGGAACCCTCGGTGTCCGCCCCGACGATCACGACGTCGGGGTTCTGCGACTTCAGGAAGCGGCCGACGCCGGTGACCGTGCCGCCCGTGCCGACCCCGGCGACGAAGACGTCGATGCGCCCGTCGGTCTGTTCCCAGATCTCGGGGCCGGTCGTGTCGAAGTGCGTGGCGGGGTTCTCCTGATTGAAGTACTGGTTGGGCTGGAACGCCCCGGGGATCTCGTCGGCCAGGCGGGACGCGACCGAGTAGTACGACTCCGGCGACTCCCGCGGCACGGCGGTCGGGGTGATGATCACCTCGGCGCCGTACGCGCGCAGCAGCGAGATCTTCTCTTGGCTCATCTTGTCGGGCATCACGAAGATGCAGCGGTAGCCGCGGATCGCCGCGGCGATCGCGAGACCGTGCCCGGTGTTGCCCGAGGTGGGTTCGACGATCGTGCCGCCTGGGCGCAGCGTGCCCGCGCGTTCGGCGGCTTCGATCATGCGGATGCCGATGCGATCCTTCACGGACCCGCCCGGGTTCAACATCTCGACCTTGGCCAGGATCGTCGGGTGCAGCCCGCGCGAGACCGACCGCAGGCGCACGAGGGGGGTGTTCCCCATCGCGTCGAGGAACGTGTCCAGCACCTGCATCGACCGACCCCCTTGCCCAGTGTGGTGCGGCTATCGTGCCACGCGGGGCCGACCGGCGTCCGGGGCCGCGCCGGGTGTTCGACAGGATGCTCGGACATGCTTCACCTCGCGGGATAAAGTGCCGAATCCATGAACCGACGCATGCGGCGACGCGCATGACGACCTGAACGCGTCGCCGATGGCCGAGGTCGCGCGGGAGCGCGAGGGATCGAGGATGATGTGGTGACCGAGGGGAACCGCACCGACCAGGCGGAGATCGAGACCGCCGCCGACGGCAACGGCGGTGGAGAGAGCCTCCTCGTGGTCGACGACGACCCGTTCATCGCCAGGTTGCTCGAGATCGAGCTGCGCGCCGCTGGCTACGACGTGCGGGTCGCCGCCGACGGCGCCCTCGCGCTCGACGCGGCGCGCGAGCGTCGCCCCGACCTCGTACTGGCCGACGTGATGATGCCCAACATGGACGGTTTCGAGCTGACCCGCCGCTTGCGGCAGGACCCGAGCACGGCGGCCGTCTCGGTGATCATGCTCACCGCGCGTGGACTCTCGGCCGACAAGCTCGAAGGGTTCGCGATCGGCGCCGACGACTACATCGTCAAGCCCTTCGACACCCCGGAGCTGTTGGCCCGGATCCGCGGCGTGCTGCGCCGCTCCCGCGACACGCGCACGCAGTCGCCGCTCACCGGACTGCCCGGCAACGTGCGTATCGAGGAGGAGATCGACGCCCGGCTCGCGCGCTCCGACCCGTTCGCGATCCTCTACGCCGACCTCGACAACTTCAAGGCGTACAACGACCACTACGGTTTCATGCGGGGCGACGAGGTGATCCAGGCGTCGGCCCGGCTGATCGGCGACGCCGCACGTTCTGCGTCCGACGGCGCGGCCTTCATCGGCCACGTCGGCGGTGACGACTTCGTGGTCGTGGTCGCTCCCGACCTGTCGGAACCGGTCGCCCAGGCGATCGTGTCGGCGTTCGACGGGGCCGCGCCCGGCTTCTACGACGAGAGCGACCGTGAGCGCGGCTACATCGAGGTCACGAACCGCCGCGGCGAGCTGCAGCGGTTCGGCGTCCTCACCCTGTCGATCGGGATCGCGAGCACGGCCAAGCGATCGTTCCAGCATTACGCCGAGGCCGTCGCCGTCGCCGCGGAGATGAAGCAGTACACGAAGGGGTCGGAGACGTCGTCGTGGGCGGTGGACCGCCGCAGCGGCGAGTAGCGACCGGGAGGGTCAGGGAAGCGGGCCGGGCTCCGCGAGGTAGAACCCCTGTCCGTAGCCCACGCCCAGCTCGCGCAGCGTCGCGAGCTCGTTCGCCGTCTCGATGCCCTCGGCCACGAGCGAGAAGCCCATCTCGTGCGCGAACGAGACGAGCGCCGTCGCGAGCGCGCGCTTCGCGCGGTCCGAGTCGATGTCGCGGGTGAGGCTCAGATCGAGCTTCACGATGTCGGGCGCGATGCGCACCGTGTGCCGCAGGCTGGCGAAGCCCGCCCCGGCGTCGTCGATCGCCACCCTCGCTCCTCGAGCCCGCAGGGGGGCCAGTGCGTCGACGAGGTCGTCGTAGTCCTCGACCGCCTCGTGCTCCGTGATCTCGAGCAGCAGCCGGTCGGCGACCGGCTCGACGAGCGCCGCCAGCTCGGCCGAGACGGCGGCGCGGTGCGAGCAGTTCACGGCGAGGTACACGCCCGGGTCGATCCGCGGCAGGACGCGCAACGCTCGGGTCAGCGTCGTCAGCTCGAGCTGCACGCCGAGCGCCAGCGAGACAGCCTCGGTGAACCACTCGTTGGGTGGCCGGGGCGGAGGCGTCGCGAAGCGAGCGAGCGCCTCGATGCCCACCGTCGTGCCCACCGCGAGATCGACGATCGGCTGGAACGCCATCGAGATGCCCTCGCCGTCGACGAACCGCTGGATCTCGGCACGGCGTGCGTCGAGCCGCTCGCGCTCGTCCTCCTCGCGACGCAGCTGCTTCGTGAGCTCCGACACGATGCCGGCGATGACCTCGGTCGACAGGCTCGCGCCGCCCGCCATCACCTTCTGGATCGAGCCGACGATCTCCTCACCGGCGGTCCCCTTGACGAGGTAGCCCACCGCGCCGGCCCGGAGCATCTCGAGCACCGTCGACCGATCTTCGAACGCGGAGAGCGCGATCACGCGTGTGTCGGGGGAGCAGCGGGCGATCTCGCGTGCCGCCCGGGCGCCGCCGCCCGCCGGCATCGAGACGTCGACGAGCGCGACGTCGGGGCGCTCGTCGCCGGCGAGCGCGATAGCCTCGTCGGCGTCGCCCGCCGCGCCGATCAGCCTCAGGTCGTCCTCGTGTGCGAGTAGGTCGGCCAGGGCGACTCGCAGCTCGGGCTCGTCGTCGGCGATCAGCACGCGGATCGGCTCGGTCACGAGCCCACCGGCGCCGCCAGCATCGTAGGGGGAAGTTCCGACGGCCATCGGAGGGACGCTACCCGGCCTGAACGGGCCACTCAAGCATCCCGGACACGCCGAGAGCCATGCCCGCCCTGGGCGAGCGGGCCTGCCGCCGCAGTAGCATCGCGCGGAAGGAAGCGTCGGGCCGTGGAGGTGACGCGATGACCGCTCGAGAGATCCGTGCGCCACGTGGCAGCGAGTTGTCGTGCCGATCCTGGCCGCAGGAAGCGGCGATGCGCATGCTGATGAACAACCTCGACCCCGAGGTGGCCGAGCGGCCGCAGGACCTCGTCGTATACGGCGGCACCGGGCGCGCCGCTCGCAGCTGGGAGGCATTCGACGCGATCGTGCGCTCGC
Organism: Actinomycetota bacterium; assembly: GCA_035697485.1. Classification (NCBI taxonomy): domain Bacteria; kingdom Bacillati; phylum Actinomycetota; species Actinomycetota bacterium. Next base: position 131,529 of record DASSCU010000063.1, on the reverse strand, counting down.
TGCGTACGCTCGCCGACGACGAGACCCTCCTCGTGCAATCGGGCAAGCCGGTCGCGGTCTTCCGGACTCACGACCTGGCCCCTCGCGTGTTGATCTCGAACTCGATGCTCGTGCCGAAGTGGGCCGACTGGGAGACGTTCCGCGCGCTGGAGGCCCAGGGCCTCACGATGTACGGGCAGATGACCGCCGGGTCGTGGATCTACATCGGGACCCAGGGCATCCTGCAAGGCACGTACGAGACGCTCGCCGAGTGCTCGCACCAGCACTTCGACGGCTCGCTCGCCGGCACGGTGACGCTCACCGGCGGGCTCGGCGGCATGGGCGGTGCCCAGCCGCTCGCCGTCACGATGAACGGCGGCGTCGCGCTCTGCGTCGAGGTCGACCCCGCGCGCATCGAGCGTCGCGTGAAGACGCGCTACCTCGACCGCGAGACCAACGAGCTCGACGAGGCGCTGCGCTGGGCCGACGAGGCGAAGGCAGCGGGGGAGGCGGTCTCGATCGGGTTGGTCGGCAACTGCGGCGAGGTGTTGCCGGCCCTGCTCGCCCGAGGCTGGCAGCCCGATGTCGTCACCGATCAGACCTCCGCCCACGACCCGCTCGGCGGCTACGTGCCGGCCGGTCTCTCGCTCGCCGAGGCCGTCGAGCTGCGCGTGCGCGACGCCGCCGGGTACGTGCACCGTGCCGAAGCGTCGATGGCGGCCCACGTCGAGGCGATCGTGGGCTTCGCGGCCCGCGGAGCGGTCGCGTTCGACTACGGCAACAACCTGCGCGCCGGGGCGGAGGCCGGCGGGCTCCCGCACGACGTCGCGTTCAGCTACCCAGGGTTCGTGCCGGCGTTCGTGAGGCCGCTGTTCTGCGAGGGCAAGGGCCCGTTCCGGTGGGCGGCGCTCTCGGGCGACCCCGCCGACATCGCCGCGACCGACGCCGCCGTGGCCGAGCTCTTCCCCGACGACGAACGCCTGCAGCGGTGGCTGCGCCTCGCGTCCGAACGGGTGACCTTCCAGGGTCTGCCCGCTCGCATCTGTTGGCTGGGCTACGGCGAGCGCGATCGGGCGGGGACGCGGTTCAATGAACTCGTCGCTTCGGGCGCGGTGAGCGCGCCGATCGTGATCGGGCGTGACCACCTCGACGCCGGCAGCGTCGCGAGCCCGTACCGCGAGACCGAGGCGATGCGCGACGGCTCCGACGCGATCGCGGACTGGCCGATCCTGAACGCGCTCGTGAACACGGCCGCCGGCGCCCACTGGGTGAGCGTGCACCACGGGGGCGGCGTGGGCATCGGCTCGTCGATCCACGCCGGCATGGTCGTCGTGGCCGACGGCACGGTGAACGCGGCCGAGCGCCTCGAGCGTGTGCTCACCTCCGACCCGGGCATGGGCGTGGTCCGCCACGTCGACGCCGGGTACGAACGGGCGATCGAGGTCGCGCGGGAGCGCGGCGTACGGGTGCCGATGCAGGAGGCGGAGTGAGCGACGCGCACATCGTTGCGATGGGCGGCGGGCAGTGGCCCGACGACCCGGTGTACGGCTTCATCTTCGACCTGACGGGGGCGGCGCGCCCCAAGGTGCTGTTCGTGCCGACCGCCGTCGGCGACGCCGACCGCGCCGTCGCCACGTTCTACCGATCGTTCCCGTCGCACTCGTTCGAGCCGAGCGATCTCGCCCTCTTCCATCGCACGGTGGAGGACCTGCGCTCGTTGGTGCTCACCCAGGATGTCGTGTTCGTGAGCGGCGGCAACACCCTGAACCTGCTCGCGATCTGGCGGGCGCACGGGCTCGACGGGATCCTGCGGGAGGCTTGGGACGCGGGCGTGGTGCTCGCGGGGGGCAGCGCCGGCGCGAACTGCTGGTTCGAGGCCTCGACGACCGACTCCTACCTCCTCGGGCGTGCCGACCCGCTTCCGGACGGGCTGGGGTTCGTGCCGGGAAGCTTCTGTCCTCACTTCGACTCCGAGGCGTCGCGCCGGCCCGAGTACCGCCGCCTGGTCGGGGAAGGCGTGCTGCCGCCCGGCATCGCGTGCGACGACCTCGCCGCGGTGCACCTGATCGGCAACGAGGTGGCCGAGGTGCTGGTCTCCGATGCCGGCGCCGGCGCGCGACGGGTCGAGCCGGGCGAGCGCGGCGACGTGGTCGAGACCCCGCTCGAGACACGGCTGCTGGCGGCATCGGCATGACCGTTGCGATCGGCGGCCGGTTGTCGGCGTCCGACGTGGTGGCGGTCGCCGGCGGGGCGCCCGTCTCGTTCGGCGACGACGCCCGCGCCCGGGTCTCTGCGGCGCGGGCCGTGATCGACGATGCTGTGGCGAGCGGCGACACGATCTACGGGGTCACGACCGGCTTCGGAGCGCTCGCCCACACCCGCGTGGAACCGGCGCAGGCATCGACCCTGCAGCACGGCATCGTGCGGTCACACGCGACGGCTGTGGGTGCGCCGCTGCCGCGTGAGGAGGCACGGGCGATGCTGCTGCTCCGCGCCCACGTGCTGGCCCTCGGGCACTCGGGGGTGCGGCCCGAGGTGGTCGACCTGATGGTCGCGATGCTGAACGAGGACGTGGTGCCGGCCGTACCCCAGCAGGGATCGCTCGGCGCGTCGGGCGATCTCGCCCCACTCGCGAACCTCGCCCTGCCGCTGATCGGCCACGGCGATGTGCTGTCGCCGGAAGGCGGCGTGGAACCGGCCGTCGGCGCGATGGCCCGAGCCGGGCTCTCGCCGCTGACGCTCCAGGCGAAGGAAGGACTCGCCCTGGTGAACGGCACCCAGGGCATGCTGGCGATCGGCATCCTGTCGGTCGAGCGAGCCGCGACGCTCGCACGAACCGCCGACGTCGTCGCGGCGATGACGATCGAGGCGTCGCTCGGCACCGACCGTCCCTTCGACGAGCGGTTGCAGGCGCTGCGTCCGCACCCGGGGCAGGCGGTGAGCGCGGCGAACCTGCGCCGGCTCCTCGCCACCTCGCCGATCCTCGCGTCGCATCGCGAGTCGCCGCACATCGTGCAGGACGCGTACTCGCTGCGGTGCGCGCCGCAGGTGCACGGCGCGACCCGCGACGCGCTCGACTACGCGCGCGGCGTGCTCGCGATCGAGATCAACAGCGTGAGCGACAACCCGATCGTGCTGCCCGACGGCGGCGAGGTCGTGAGCGGGGGAAACTTCCACGGGCAGCCGGTGGCCGTGGCGCTCGACACCGTGGCGACCGCGCTCGTGTCGCTCGCATCGATCGCCGAACGCCGTCTCTACCGCCTGCTCGACGAACACCAGTCCAATGGGCTGCCGCCGTTCCTCGTGCACGGCTCCGGGCTGAACTCCGGCTTCATGCTCGTGCAGTACACGGCAGCGTCGCTCGTGAGCGAATGCAAGACGCTCGCCCACCCTGCGTCGGTCGATTCGATCCCGTCGAGCGCCGGCCAGGAGGACCACGTGAGCATGGGCATGACGTCGGCCCGCCACGCGCGGGAGATCGTCGCGAACGCCGAGACCGTGCTCGCGCTCGAGGCGCTCGGGGCGGCGCAGGCGCTCGACCTTCGGGCGCCGCTCGAGCCGGGTCCGGCAACGCGGGCGGTGCACGCGACGATCAGGGCTCACGTGCCGTTCTTCGAGGCCGACCGCGAGTTCGGCCCCGATATCGAGGATGCCGTGAGCCTGGTGCGAGAAGGCCGCTTGATCGCGGCCGCGGAGGCGGCGACCGGCGGCCCGTTCGACTAGTCCATGACGGACGAGTCGGCTCGGCGCCGATAGGCGATCTCGCCACTCACGATCGTCGCGACCACCGGGTGATGACCCGGGCGATACGGCACCTGGGCGAACGACGCGTCTTCCAGCAGCACCAGGTCGGCGCGTTTCCCGGGCTCGAGCGTGCCGAGGCGGTCCGCGAGGCCCAGCACCCACGCGGGGTTGAGGGTCGCTGCGGTCAGCGCCTCGAGGGGCGGCACCTCGTAGACCCCCGCCGCCATCGCGATCACCTCGGGCATCGACACCACGGGCGACGTGCCGGGGTTCGCGTCGGTTGCGAGCGCGATCGGCACGCCGGCGTCCCTGAGGGCCCGGGCCGGCGCCGGCTCCCCGCGCAGGAAGAACGTCGACGCGGGCAGGAGGCCGGCGACCGTCCCGCTCGCGGTCAGGGCCGCCACGCCCTCGGGCGAGCAGTGGTTCAGGTGGTCGGCGCTGCGCGCGCCGAGCCGCGCCGAGGCCGCCGCAGCGCCCGAGTCGCCGAGCTGGTCGGCGTGCACCCGCAGCTCGAGCCCGGCGCCGCTCGTCGCCGCGGCGATCGCATCCAGGTCGTCGACCGAGAACGCGATGTCCTCGACGTAGACGTCGACCGCCTGGGCGAGTCCTCCTCGGGCGGCTTCCGGGATCAGCTCGTCGCACGCGATGCGTACCCAGTCCTTCCGAGCTATCCCCGCCGGCACCGCGTGGGCGGCGAGCAACGTGACGCTGCAGGTCTGGCGTGCCTCATCGGCCAGCCGGCGCGCGAGCCGCGCGCCGCGCAGCTCCTGTTCCACCGAGAGGCCGTAGCCCGTCTTCAGCTCGAGGGCCGTCGTGCCGTGGACGAGCATCTCGTCGAGCAGCGCACTCGAGAACGCGACGATCTCATCGTCGGTGGCCTCGGCGAACATGCGCGCCGACCGGAAGATGCCACCGTCGCCGCCGTGCAGCTTCCGATAGGAGACGCCGCGCAGGCGCGCCTCGAACTCGTCGGCGCGCCAGCCGACGAACGGCAGATGCGTGTGCTGGTCGACGAACCCCGCCACCAGGCACCCGCGATCTGCGTCGCCGAGGGTCGGTTCCCAGGGAAGGCCGTCGGCGGTGCCCGCGTGCACGATCGTGCCCTCGCCGTCCCAGGCGATCCCGACGCCTCCCTCGGTCGTCCTGGCCGGCTCGACCGACGGGCGGGTGCCTCGCGCCGTCGCCATCGCCGCAGCCACGACCGCACCCCGCGCCATGGCGGCAGCTTACGCGTGCATCGGCTCGCCTTTCGCGCCTCCGCCTAGACTCGACATCGTGTTGGTCCAACGCGAGATCGTGCTGCCGGTTCCCCTCGAGGAGGCTTGGACCGTGCTGATGGACTGGGAGCGCCAGGCCGACTGGATGCTCGACGCCGACGGCGTGACGGTCGTGTCCGAGCAGCGGGAAGGGGTCGGCGTGCGGCTCGCCGTGCGGACACGCATCCTCGGGGTGCCGGCGTTCACCGAGCCGATGGAGGTGGTGGTGTGGGATCCGCCGCGCCGGCTCGACATCCGCCACGGCTCGCTCGTGACCGGCACGGGCACGTGGCTCCTCGACCCGATCGAGGGTGGGACCCGGTTCACGTGGCGCGAGGACGTCCGCCTCGCCGTGCCGGTCGTCGGCGAGCTGGCGGCGACCCTCTACCGACCGGTGATGCGGGTGCTGATGGGCCGGGCGATGCAGGGGCTGCGCGGGTTCCTGATCGCGACCGGCCCCGCCCGGACCTGAGTGCGGCCCTATACTCGGGGGAGAACAGGGGAGCTCGGGGGACCGGGCTGAGAGGCCGGCTGATGGTGCCGGCGACCCGACGAACCTGAACCGGGTAATGCCGGCGGAGGGAGTTCCGGGCGGTGCGATCGGCATTCATCTTCTGCGGCGGCGGTCCCGCGCGCCTTCCGGTCGAGGTGCCCGACGGCGCGCTCGTGATCGCGGCCGACGTCGGCCTGGCCGAAGCGAACCGGCTCGGCGTCGCCGTCGACCTGCTCGTCGGCGACCTCGATTCGGTGGATCCGGTGGACCTCGAGGCGTTCGAGGACGCCGGCGGCGAGGTGCGGCGGCATCCCGAGGACAAGGACGCCACCGACCTCGAGCTCGCGATCACCGACGCGATCGTCGCGGGCGCGGGGCGTCTCCTCGTCGTCGGCGGCGATCGTGGCCGGCTCGACCACCTGCTCGCGAACGCCGTGCTGCTGGCCTCCCCTCGTCACGCAGCGGTCGAGGTCGACGCGATCTTCGGCGCCACGCGCCTGCACGTCGTGCGCGGCCGCCGGGAGCTCGTGGGGGTGCCCGGCGAGCTGATCAGCCTGTTCGCGCTCGGCGGGCCGGCTCACGGCGTGCGTGCCTTCGGGGTGCGATGGCCGCTCGACGGCGCCGTGCTGGAGCCCGGCTCGAGCCTCGGGGTCAGCAACCGTTTCGTCACCGAGCGCGCCGTGATCGAGGTACGCGACGGCGTCGTGCTCGCGATCCGGCCGGGCGTCGAGGACGACGCATGAAGGCACGCGCCCCCGTGGCGGCGCTCGCGCTCCTCGCGCTCGTCGCCGGCGCCTGCTCGGGCAGCGAGGAGACCGCCGACGGCCCGCAGCCGACGGTCACCGTCACGCTGCTCACGCACGACTCCTTCGACGTCAGCAGGGACGTCGTGCGCGCGTTCGAGCGAGAGAGCGGCATCGATCTGCAGATCGTGCCTGCCGGCGACGCCGGGCAGCTCGTGAACCGGGCCATCCTGACCGCGGGCAACCCCGAGGGCGACGTGCTGTTCGGCGTCGACGACAACCTGTTCCCGAAGGCAGTCGAGGAAGGCGTGTTCGAGCCGTACGAGTCGCCCGAGCTCTCGCGGGTCGAGGAAGCCTACGAGCTCGATCCGACCCATGCCGTCACGCCGGTCGACCACGGGGACGTCTGCCTCAATGTGGACCTGGGTTGGTTCGGAGAGCGGGGCCTCCCGCCGCCCGGAGACCTCGGCGACCTCACCGAAGGGCGGTACCGGGGACTCACCGTGGTCGAGAACCCGGCGACCTCCACGCCCGGGCTCGCGTTCATGCTCGCGTCGATCGTCCGGTTCGGCGACGACGGCTGGCAGGCGTTCTGGCGCGACCTGCGCGCGAACGACGTGCTCGTCGTCGACGGCTGGGAGCAGGCCTACTTCGGCGAGTTCTCGGGAGCGGGCGGGGGGGAGGGCGAGCGTCCGATCGTGGTGTCGTACGCGACGAGCCCGGTCGCCGAGGTGGTCTTCGCCGAGGAAACGCTCGATCGGGCGCCGACCGCCGCGGTCATCGAGAGCTGCTACCGCCAGGTGGAGTTCGCCGGCGTGCTCGCCGGCACCGAACACCCTCGCGAAGCCGGAGCGGTGATCGACTTCCTGCTGTCGAGGCCCTTCCAGGAAGATGTGCCCCTGCGCATGTTCGTCTTCCCGGTGGTGGGCGACGCCGAGCTCCCCGAGGAGTTCGTCCGGTGGGGCGAGGAGCCCGAGTCGCCGCTCGCCCTGCCGCCCGAGCAGGTCTCGGCCGAGCGGGAGGCGTGGGTGCAGACGTGGACCGACCTGATGCTCGGCTGAGCCGGGCCACCGCCGGACGTCTCGCGCTCGCCGCCGTGCCGGCGGTGTTCCTCGGCCTCTTCTTCGTCTACCCGCTCGTCTCGATCGTCGGGTCGGTGGTCGGCGACGTCTCGCCGGGGACCGTGCTCGGCGATGCCCGCCTGCGTGGCGTGATCTGGTTCACGACCTGGCAGGCCGTGGTGTCGACGGCCATGACGCTCGCGGCCGGCCTGCCGGCCGCGTACCTGCTCGCACGCTTCCGGTTCCCGGGGCGGTCGGCCCTGCGGGTCGCGACGCTCGTGGCCTTCGTGCTGCCGACCGTCGTCGTCGGCGCCGCGTTCGCGGGTCCTCGACCCTCGTTGGCCGCCCTGTTCGCCGCGCACGTCTTCTTCAACCTCGCGGTGGTGGTGCGCGTCGTCGGCGGGTTCTGGTCGCAGCTCGACCCCGCCTACGAGGACGTCGCGGCCGAGATAGGTGCGACCGGACTGCGGCGCTTCACCGACGTGCTGCTGCCGCTCGCGCGTCCATCGATCGTGGGGGCGGCGACCCTGGTCTTCCTGTTCACGTTCACGTCGTTCGGCGTGGCCCTGCTGCTCGCGGGGCCGGCACGGGCGACGATCGAGGTGGAGATCTTCCGGCAGACGTCGCAGCTGTTGAACCTGCCGGTGGCGGCGGCGCTGACGCTCGTGCAGCTGGCGATCGTCTCGGGGTTGCTGTGGGCGACCTCGGTGACCGAGACGCGGACCGGGGTGCGCCAACAGGTGGTGGCGTCGACCGATGCGGCTCGGCGACCTCGCACTCGGGGAGAGCGTCTCTTCGTCGCCGTGGTCGCCCCGCTCCTCGCGGTCGCCGTGGTCGCGCCCCCGATGCGCCTGCTGTGGCGATCGGTGCGCACACCGACCGGGCTCACGCTCCGGCGCTACCTCGACCTCGGGGACGTGCGCGAGGGCAGCGCCCTGCCGATCTCGCCGCTCGACGCGGTGGCGACGTCGCTCCGGGTCGCGGTCGGGGCCGCGGTGATCTCGATCGTCGTGGGCGTGGTCTCGGCCTGGGTGGTGGCGAACTCGCGCCGGGGCTCGTGGCTCCGCGGCCTGTCCGCCGTGCCTCTCGGCGTCTCTGCGGTCACGATCGGGTTCGGATACGTCGTCGCCTTCGACGCCGGCGTGCTCGACCTGCGTGGCAGCGTCTTCCTGCTCGTCGCGGCGCAGGCGGTGGTCGCGGTCCCCTTCGTCGTGCGCCTTGTCGAGCCTGTGCTCAGCGCGACCGGCGTCGAGCTGCGGGAACAGGCAGCGGCGCTGGGCGCCTCGCCGTGGCAGACGGCTCTCGACGTGGTGCTCCCGGTCGCTTCCCGGGCGATCCTCGGCGCCGGCGCCTTCGCGTTCGCCGTAGCGCTGGGGGAGTTCGGCGCGACCGCGTTCGTCGCCCGGCTTGACTCGCCCACCATGCCGGTCGCGATCGTCCGCCTGCTCTCTCAGCCCGGGGCCGCTTCCGTGGGCCAGGCCACCGCGATGAGCGTGGTGCTGATGGCCGTGACGGCCGCGATCACGGTCGCGATCGACCGCTTCAGGGTCGGCGCCTTCGGCCGGATCTGACGGTCAGATCGAAGGCGTCGGGGGAGGCGCCGCGGTCACCTGCACGACCGCCGGTTCCTCCGAGGCGTTACGGATCGTGAGCTCGGTGCCGGCCGGCACGAGCACGGCGTTCCATTGGCTCATGCGGGTGCGCCCCTTGCCGACCTGCACCGCGACCTCGCCGGCGAGCACCGACACGATCGCGTCGGAGCCGGTGTCGGCGATCGGGCCGATGCCCTGCGCACCCTGCAGGCAGATCAGCTGGCTCCAGATGTGCTCGGTCTCGAACAGGACCTCGGTGCGCGCCGCCTCGTCGTCGAACCAGACGAGGTCTCGCATGTCTCGCGGCTTCATCGCCGCTCAGCCTACGAGCCGCGCCGATAGACTGCCCGGCAACGCGCGCGTCCATCGCGGCGCCCGGTTGAGACCCACGACGAAGGAGCGGAACGCCACGTGACCACCTACGCCTACTCGAGCGAGTCCCCCGCCGATGTGAAGGCCGGGCTCCTGATCGTGCCGGTGTTCCAGGGACCGAAGCCCGGACCGGGGGTCCGAGAGACCGGGCTCGCGCGGGCCTACGCCGACTCGAAGCTCACCGGGAAGAAGGGTGAGGCGGTGCTCGTGACGCGGCGCGACCGCGACCGGTTCGCCGCCGGCGCCGTCCTGCTCGTCGGGGTCGGACCCAAGGAGGAGCTCACGATCGAGGGCATGCGCCGCGCGCTCGGCCGCGCCGCCGGCACCGCACGACGCTTCGCGAGCGTCGCGACGACGTTCCCCCAGGCCTTCGGAGCGCGTCAGGCGGCCGACGCCGTCCAGGCGGCCGCGGAGGGCCTCGGGCTCGGCGACTACCGTTTCGACCGCTATCGCACGAAGCGCGAGGACCCGACCGGCCTGAAGCGGGTCGTGGTCGTTGGCAACCCGAGGTGGGAGGCGAGGGGACTCGCCGCGGCCGTGAAGCGCGGGTCGATCGTCGTCGACGCCGTCTGCTGGGCGCGCGACCTCGTGAACACCCCGGCGGGCGACATGCCGCCCGCCGAGATCGCCCGCGAGGCGCAGCGCATGGCCCGCTCGGTCGGCCTTACCTGCAAGGTCTGGAACGAGTCCCAGCTCGAGAAGGGCGGGTTCGGTGGCATCCTCGGCGTGGGCAAGGGGAGCGTGAACCCTCCGCGCCTGATCGAACTCACCTACACGGGCGCCGGCAACGCCACACCGATCGCCCTCACGGGCAAAGGCATCGCCTTCGACTCGGGCGGCTTGTCGATCAAGGACGCCAAGGGCATGGAGACGATGAAGGACGACATGGGCGGCGCCGCGTCGATCCTCGGCACGATGAAGGCGATCGCCCGGCTGAAGCCGAAGATCAACGTGATCGCGGCGATCCCGTGCAGCGAGAACATGCCGAGCGGCTCGGCGCAGAAGCCCGGCGACGTGATCACCCACCGCGGCGGGAAGACCTCCGAGGTGCTGAACACCGACGCGGAGGGCCGGCTCGTGCTCGCCGACGCGCTCGCCCTGCTGGCCGAGCGCAAGCCCCAGCTGATCGTCGACACCGCGACCCTCACTGGCGCGTGCGTGGTCGCGCTCGGCACCGCCATCACCGGGGCGTTCGGGAACGACGACGGCGTGATCCGCGACCTGATCGCCGCGGGAGACGCGACCGGCGAGCCGATCTGGCAGATGCCGCTGCACCAGGACTACCGCCCGCTGATCGACTCCAGCGTCGCCGACATCAAGAACATCGGCGACCGCTGGGGGGGCGCGATCACCGCGGCGTGGTTCCTCGCCGAGTTCGTCGGCGACACCCCCTGGTGCCACCTCGACATCGCGGGCCCGGCGTTCAGCGATCGCGGCACCGATCTCAGCCCTCGCGGTGCCACCGGCACGCCCGTGCGGGCGCTCGTTCGGTTCGTGCTCGACCGGGCGGCCGCATAGGGGTCCGACGCGATGGCAGCGGCCCCTCCCGATCCGCGTACGGGACCGGCGCTCGGCATCTTCGCGCACCCCGACGACGCCGAGATCGCTGCGGGGGGGCTGCTCGCGAACTGGGTCGACGCCGGGCGCGAGGTCCACCTGCTGGTGCTCACGAACGGCGATCGAGGTTCGCAGGATCCGCAGCTGGATCGGGCAGAGCTGGCCCGCGTCCGTGCCCGCGAGACGCAGGACGCCGGCGACGTCCTCGGCCTCGCGAGCGTCCGTATCCTCGACGTGCACGACGGCGACCTGCAGAACACCGACGACGTGCGGGAGCAGGTCGTGCGGCGCATCCGCGAGGTGCGAGCCGAGACCGTGCTCTCGGTCGACCCGACCGCCGTGTTCTTCCGCAACAGCTACTACAACCACTCTGACCACCGCAACGCGGGCTGGATCGCGCTCGACTCGGCGTTCCCCGGCTCGGGGAACCCGCACTTCTTCCCCGAGCACCTAGGCGACGGCATCGGCGTGCAGGACGCCACCGACGTCTGGCTCGGCTGGACGAACGAGCCGAACCACACCGAGGATGTCACCGGTACGTGGCAGCGGAAGATCGACGCCCTCGCGAAGCACGACTCTCAGCTGTCCGAAGGCATCGCGTACTTCGAGCGGTTCCTGGTCGAGGAGGCCGAGGCATCGGGGACGAAGATCGGTGTCGGCCGGGCCGAGGAGTTCCGTCGGCTCGATCTCTCGGAGTGAGACGCGCACCGCTGTGGCACGGAGGGCAGAGCGATGGCGAACGGAAGCATGAACCTCCCCGCCGGCTACGGGTTCCGGCCGCCGACACCCGACGATCTCGACGCGGTGGGCGGCGTGCTCGTCGCCGACCTCCGCGAGGCTGCCGAGGAGTCCGTCCTCGACGCCGACTTCATCCGGCAGGTGTGGAGCCGGCCGGACTTCGATCTCGCCGCCGACGCCTGGGTCGTGACGGAGGGCGCGGGAACGATCGTCGCATACGGGCAGGTCAGGAGTGAGGAACCCGACGTCGTCGGCTCGTGGGGGGTCGTCCATCCCGAGCACCGAGGGCGCGGCATCGGTTCGTCGCTGTTGGACCGGATCGAAGCGCGGGCCGACGAGCGCTTGGCGGGGGTCCCGTCTCCGCGATTCCGCCATTCGATCAACGCGGGGGACCGAGCCGCGGCGGCGTTGCTTCGTGTCCGAGACCTGTATCCGATCCGCCACTACTGGCACATGCGGATCGACCTCACGCCACCGCTCGAGCCGGGGCCCTCGTCGGAGGCGATCGAGATCGGTGGGATCGAGCCGGGCGACGATCTCCGGGCGATCCACGCGGTCCTCGAGGACGCGTTCGCCGACGACCCGGGCGACCATCCCGGATCGTTCGATCGTTGGATCGAGGAAGAGACGGCGAGCCCGAGCTACGATCCCACGCTCTGGCTCGTGGCGCGGGACCGCGGGGCCGCGGTTGGCGCGCTCGCCGCGAGCGCAGGCGACGACGGTGGATGGGTGGACTGGCTCGCGGTCCTCGCCTCCCATCGAGGGCGTGGGATCGGCGCGACACTCCTTCGTCGTTCGTTCGCGTTATTTGCGGCCCGCGGGGTGCGACGGGCGATGGTGAGCGTCGACTCGGAGAACGTGACCGGCGCGACGGCCGTCTACGAGCGCGTGGGCATGCGGGTCGTCAGCGGGTGGGACCTGTGGGAACGCCTGCCTGCCGACCCGCGCTGACACGGACGCTCGCGACGATCGATCAACCCCGACGTACGATCCGCGCCATGAACGAGTGGATCGTCGTCGTCGGACTCGTGGTGGTCGTCATCCGCGCGAGAGCGTCAGGCGGGCCGGTCGACGTTCGATGAGCTGGCCAGAGGCGTTCGCGGATCGCTACGACGAGTGGTCGGCACACATGGCCGACGATGTCGCGTTCTACGTCGGGCTGGCGCTCGAGACCGATGGACCGCTCGTCGAGCTCGCGGTCGGTAATGGCCGGGTCGCGATCCCGGTCGCGCGAGCGACCGGTCGCCGCGTCATCGGCATCGACTCCTCGCCGGCGATGCTCGAGTTGGCTCGCAACGATGCGGCCGAGGCTGGCGCCGAGCTCGACCTGCGTGAGGGCGACATGCGCGACATCGCTCTCGACGAGCTGGCGGCGCTGATCTACTGCCCGTTCCGAGCCCTCCTGCACATTCCGACCTGGCAGGACCGTCGCCGCACGTTCGAACGGGTCACCGCCTCGCTCCGTCCAGGGGGGCGGTTCGCATGGAACGCGTTCGCGTTCGATCATCGGATCGCGAGCGAGCTGGACGGGCGGCACCAGGACGCGCCGGTGCCTCACACGAACCGGTACGCCGTCGGGGAAAACCGCATCGACATCGAGCTCGATGGCGGTGACACCAGCTCGCTGTGGTGGGCGACCAAGAACGAATGGCTCGGGTTGATCGATGTCGCGGGCCTCCACCTCGAGTCGCTCCACGGAGGCTTCGCAGGCGAGCCGTTCGACGACGAGAGTCGCGAGTACGTGTTCGTCGTGCGCCGCTGAACGCCGCGAGTCGGGACGATGCCCCGGCGCGTGGTCGGCGGTATCCTTGGTCGAACCGAGGGGGGCTGATGACGAAGGCGACGATCCTGGCGGTCCTGGTCGCGACGTTCACCGTGGTGGCGTGCTCGGGCGACGAGACGGAACCGGTCGAGGAGACGGGTTCACCCGCCGCGGCGCAGGAGCAGGGATGCGACTCGCCGGTCGAGACCGCGACGATCCAGATCGCCGACTTCGCCTTCGACCCGAACTGCATCGAGTTGCCGGCGGGCACGGATACGTTGGCGATCGAGAACAGCGACGACACCGATCACACGTTCACGATCGCCGAGGCGGACCTGAACGCTGAGATCGGTCCGGGGGAGGACGTCGGGGTCGACGTCGCAGCGATCAACGACGGCGTCTGGGCGTTCCGATGCAGCATCCACCCGCAGATGACCGGGTTCCTCACCCGCCGCTGACCCCGTCCTACCAACGCCCGCGGTGGACCTGTTCTTCGAACGGGCGTCGCAGTCGTTTCGCGCCCGAGCCGCTCGGCCCCTCGTCGTCGGCTCGCAACCCGAACCCCAGGATGCCGATCGGACGCAGACCCTCCGGCACTCCGAAGCGGTCCAGCAGGTCGCGCTCGCCATGGGTGATGCCGAAGAACCAGCCGCCGAGGCGCTCGTCGACGGCTGCCAGCAACATCAGCATCGACGCCATCGCGGCATCGATCTCCCAGAACTTCACCGGCCAGTTGTCGGCGGTGTCCATGCCGAACGCGATCTTGTCCGGCTGGGAGTACCGCTCGAGGTAGCGACCGGGGTCCGGGATCGGGAGCACGATCACCGTCGGCCCGACCCCGACGTCGTCGAGGTCCCAGCCGAACTCCGGATCTCGCGTGACCTCCCAGAAGATCGCGATGTCGTCGGGCTGATCGAGTACGAGGAACTCCACCCCTTGGGCGAACCCAGCGGACGGTCCTCGTCGGCCGGCCTCAAGCACCCGGTCCATCAGCTCGCGTGGGACGGGGCGTTGGTCGAACCGCCGCACCATGCGCCGACGCCGGACGACCTCCGTGAACTCCATGGTGGCGAGAGCCTAGCCCACCACGCGATCGCCACCTGCCGTAGGCTCCCGTTCGAATGGCGAACCCCCACTTCGGCGCGATCGGTGACGTCTGGAAGCATCTCGTCCTCGGCGACCTGCTCGATCGCCTGCGTCCCGCCCGCTACTGGGAGACGCACGCCGGGTCGGGCACTTATACGCTCGATCGCGAGTGGGAGCGCGAGTACGGCATCTTCACGCTGCTGCGTGAGGCGCCTCGGGCGCCGGCGATCGAGGCCTCGAGGTACCTCTGGCTCGTCCGCACCCTGCCGCCGGCCGAGGACGAGGAGCCCCGCTATCCGGGCTCGGCGCGTCTCGCGATGGAGGTGCTCGGAGATTCGGCGACCTACCTGCTCTGCGACCTCGACTCGGGAAGCGTCGCGGATCTCACCCGATCGGCGCGTGAGCTCGACCTGACCGACCTCGTGCGTATCGAACACGCCGACGGCATCGCGACGATCAACGATGCGGCGCGGCAGCTCGGGCCCGGGAGCGCCGCCTCGACGCTCGTGATGATCGACCCGTTCGACGAAGGCCAGCGCTCCGTCGACGACATGGATTCGCTCGATCTCTTCCAGGAGCTGGCACGCGCCGGCTTCCCGACCGTGCTCTGGCACGGCTACGACGACGCGGCCGACCGCGACGCAGCCAGGTCGCGTGCCTCCATCGAAGGCCTCGACTCGTGGTCACTGGACATCGACACGGCGTTCTTCCGTGGTGACTCGACGCTGAACCCGGGGGTCGGGGGGTGCGGGATGCTCCTCGCGAACGTGCCGGGCGACGACCTGGGCCACGCGGAGCGGCTCGGCCGCCAGCTCGCGGCCCTCTACGACGAGGCCCTGATGCCCGATGGCTCTCCGGGCTCCCTGTCGTTCGCGAGGACGGACCTCGGCTGAGCCGTCAAGCTGGCTTCGTCGCCGTCGCGATGATGACCTCTCGGAAGTCGTTCAACGGATCGGGGAACCGCTCCGCGAACATGGCTCTCGTACGTTCCCGCAGCGACGCCCATCCCGACTCTCCGAGCATGTTCCGCACGAAGCGTCCGGTCGCCCAGACCTGCAGGCCGTCGAGGTAGTCGTCGAGCGCGTAGGTCCAGTGGTACTTCACGACCTCGGTCCGCACGCTGCGGAACCCCGCGTCGATCAGCGTCTCCTCCACGTTCGTGCGCGAGCGGAAGCGCTCGTGCCATGGAGCGGCCTCCGCGTACGCGGGACCAAGCATCTCCCTCGGCACGACCGACTCGACCATCTCGCGCCAGGCCTGCTGGTACGCGTCGACCCCATCGGTCCACGAGGTGAACCCGACCCGGCCCCCCACGCGCAGCACCCGCGCGATATCGAACAGGGCCGTCTCGACTTTGTTGAAGTGGGCGAGCACGAACGAGCCGATCGCCGCGTCGAACCGGCCCGGCCCGAACGGCAGATCGATCACCTGGGCGGCCGCGACCGGCACCTTCGGTCGTTCGCGGCAGGCGACGCGGAGCATGCCGATCGACTCGTCGACCCCGACCGCCCGCCCCCCCGCATCGGCCGCGACCTGTGCGGCGACCCCGGTGCCGGTGCCGACGTCGAGCACGTCGGCCCCGTCGGCGATGCCCACCATCTCGACGAGGTCGCGTGCGACCTCGACGAAGCGCGAGGCATGCACGCGCTCGTAGGTCTCGGCTACATCGTCGTAGGTGCGCCAGTCGTTCATGCCCGCCAGCCTACCGGGCCGCGGGTAGGCTTCGGGCCGTATGCGACGGGGCACACGGTGACCGGCGCGGCCGGCTACATGGCGCTCGTGCTGGCCGAGGCGGTGGCCGGCTCGCTCTCGTTCCTCTGGCTCAGCCCTCTGTGGAACGAGGTCAAGCGGGGGTTCTTCACGCTCACGACCGCGATCCTGCTCGCGCTCGCCGCCGGAGCCTGGCTCTCGACCCGCGCCGCGTCGATCCCGGGAGACGATCCCGGTCGATGGGCCGAGACGCTGACGCTCGCGAGCGCGGCCGCGGTCGGGATCTCGTTCGTGCTGATGCTCGCGAAGCAGCATCTGCCTGCGCGGATCATCGGCGTCGCGAGCGTCGGGATCTCGATCGCCGCCCTTGTGGCGATGGCGGGCACCGGACGTCAGTCGTTCTCGGTCGCCCTGTTCCAGCTGCTCGCCGGTGCCGCGTTCCTCGGCTCGATCACCGTCGGCTTGCTGTTGGGCCACTGGTACCTCACCGACCGTGGTTTGAGCCGCGGCCCGATCGACCGGCTCACGACCGCGATGCTGATCGCCGTGGTGGTCGAGGCTGTCGCGGTCGTCACCAGTGGTTTCGGCGGCGTCGAGAGCTCCACGTCGCTGAACCCACTGCTCACCGCGGGGGCGCTCGCCCCGTGGATCGCGCTGGGCATGGTCCTCGCGACGTTCCTGATCGCGCTGCTGACCCGGGCAGCGCTCAAGGGGGAACGGGCGTCCGCCGTGCAGTCGGCCACCGGCTTCTACTACCTCGCGGTCGTCACAGCCTTCACGGCCGAGGTCGCCGTGAAGACCCGGTTCCTGGGCTAGGCGATGCAGGTCGCCGTCATGCTCGTTGGGACCGTCGCCGAGATCGTCGGTTGGTGGCTCGTGTCCACCGGTCGCTTCGACGTGTGGAAGCTCATGCCGATCGTGCTCGGCTCGATGGGCGTCGCCGCCGTGCTCGTGCATCCACCGGTCGCCGCGGTGGACCCCTCGGTCGCGGCCGCGGCGGCCGTCGGGATCGGCGCCGGACTCGCGCTCTACCTCGGCACGCGCGTCTTCGTATGGATCGCGTCGCGCTGGGCGCCGTTCCGCCGCGACGTGCTCGATCAGTACGGACAGGCGGGCGAGGTCACGCTCGCTCGGTCCCTCGTGCTGAGCCTCGCGATCATGGTGCCGGCTGAGGAGTTGTTCTGGCGTGGGTTGTTCCAGGGGCGCCTCGGTCAGGTCACCACGGCGAGCGCGGCGGCAGTGATCGCGTGGCTCGCGTACATCGTCGCCAACGTCGCGAGCCGCAGTCTGCCGATCGTGGCCGGGGCGATCGTCGGAGGCGCCGTCTGGGGAGCCCTCGCATGGTGGTCGGGGGGTGTGCTCGCGAGCCTTGCGAGCCATATCCTGTGGACCGGACTGATGCTCGCGTTCCCACCGGGGGCGGGGCGGCCGGCGATCGAAGGAGGGTCGGCGAGGTGAGCTTCCTGTCGACGGCGGTGCAGCAGGTGCTGGAAGACGCGCGGTTCTGCGCCGTGGCCACCTCCACGCCGCGGGGCCCCCATTGCACGCCGCTCGTCTTCGCGTACTCGGGCGGGCGTGTATGGCTCACGACCTCGCGTGGCTCGGTGAAGACGCGCGCGTGGAAGGTCGACTCCGGCGTCGCCGGCCTCGTGCGTCTCGGCGATCTCGCCGTCACCTTCACCGGCACGGTCAAGACCTACGACGCGCTCGACCGCAACTCCTGGGCGGCGGCGGTCACCGGCGCCACCTCGATCGCGCGCGCCACCGCGCGGTTCAGCAAGAAGAACGCTCGATTCTTCGCCGGATACGCGTTCGACGCCCGGCAGGTGCCGCTCGCATGGACCCCGCCGGGCCGCGTCTTCGTGGGCATCGATCTCGAACGAACGGCCCTGCTGGACGAGGACGGCGTGCAGGAGGGCCGGGGTCGATGGGGCGGCGAGGCGATGGGGCACGCCACGTTCCGCAAGGTGAAGCAGGGCACCGATCCGCTCGCCGTGCTGCCGCCCGACGTGGCGACGACGCTCGGTCGCAGCGGCGAGGGCGCGCTGACCGTCTCGGGCACCCGCGGGCCCGTCGTGCTCCCGGTGCGGTGGCTCGCCGAGCCTTCCGCCCTCTACGCGGCGCTCCCCGCTGAGTCGCTCGCGCTCGCCGGCGCCGGACCCGACGCGCCGGTGGCCCTCACGATCGACGAGGCGAGCGAGTGGCGTGCGCGTGACATGGCCGGCGCGATGGTGCAGGGCACGGCTGCGCTCTACGTGCTCGACGCACTCGGCTCGGGCGCGAAGTCCGCGCGCACGATCGCGACCGCGCTCCATCCGGGCGCCGGCGCACTCGTGCGCATCAACCCGAACCGCCTCGTGTGGTGGAAGGGTTGGTCGAGCGGGAGCGCGGCGGCGGCATGACGACGGTCGAGTTCTCCGTCGAGGTCGACGCGCCCGCCGAGACGGTGTGGGAGATCGCCAGCGACCCGCGGAACCTCCCTCAGTGGGACAAGCACATCGTCCGCGTAGATGTTCCCGAAGGAGGGATGGCACGGGATGCTCGGTACGACGTCGTGATGTCCCTCATGGGCGTGCAGGCCACGGTGCGCGCCACTGTGCTGGAGTGGGAACCCCCATGGCGGTCGAGCGTGCGCCTCGAGGGGCTGATCGACGCGACCGTCACGACCTCGGTGGCCTCCCTGCCGTTCGATCGCAGCGTGCTACGGCACGAGGTGACGTATCGGTTCCGCGGCCCCCTCGGCGGGTTCGGCGCGGCGGGCCTGAACGCGATGGGCGGTGCCGGCTACGCGCTGCGCCACGGGGTGCTCGCGCAGAAGCGAGAGATCGAGGAGCGAGCCCGGGCGTGACGTTGCGCTCGGTCGTGAAGGGGGCGGCGTACGCGGCCTCCGCCGCCGCTCTCGGCTACGTCGCCCTCGCGACCGACGAGGGACGCGCCGCCGACGCGGATCTCTTCGCAGCCGTGAACCGGGGACACGGTCCGGTCGCCGACCGCCTGTTCGCCGGGATCACCGAGCTCGGCT
The DNA here is from genome assembly GCA_035697485.1 of Actinomycetota bacterium. Classification (NCBI taxonomy): domain Bacteria; kingdom Bacillati; phylum Actinomycetota; species Actinomycetota bacterium. The sequence goes on along the minus strand of DASSCU010000063.1, from coordinate 112,414 downwards.
CCCTCTACGGGGTCGGAGCCGCTGCGGGCACGCTGGCCGCGCTGGGCCGTCCACGCGAGGCCGGGCGGGCGTTCGCCGCGGCCGGCGCCACGTGGCTGCTCGGGCAGGGGGTGAAGAAGCTGGTCGACCGGCCACGGCCCTACGATGCCGATCCCGGCGGCACCCGCGCGATGATCGCGCCACCGACGGGCACGTCGTGGCCGAGCAGCCATCCGGCGGTGCTCACCGCGTTCACGAGCGTCGCGGGGCGCGAGCTCGGCTCGGCTCGGTTCGCGCGAGCCGGCATGACGGCGCTGGGTGCGACGGTCGCCGCTTCCCGCGTGTACCTGGGCGTGCACTACCCGAGCGACGTGGCGAGCGGCCTCCTGGTGGGACACGCCGTCGCAGCGATGTGGCCTCGGGGACGGCGCGGCTAGACTGCCGCGCGGTGGTGCATCCCCTCGCGCAGATCGGCTGGCCGGTTCTCGACCGTTTCCGTTTCGGGGACGCGTTCGCGATCTCCCCCCACGGCCTGTTCATCGCGATCGGCTTCGTGGTCGGCGCCTGGCTGCTCGGGCGCATCGCGCCGCGCTGGGGGGTCGCGCACGACGACGTGCAGGGGGTCGTGTTCTGGTCGCTGATCGGCGCGATCGTCGGGGCCCGGCTCTTCTACGTGATCGGGCACTTCTCGGAGTTCGACTCGGTCGTCGGCATGCTCAAGATCTGGGAAGGCGGCATCTCGCTGCTCGGCGGCATCGCCGGCGCGGTGATCGTGAACGTCCCGCGGGTCCGCCGCGAGGGCTACCGGTTCTTCCAGGTCGCCGACCCCGTCGCACCGTCGCTCGCGCTCGGCATCGCGATCGGTCGCATCGGCGACCTGATCATCGCCGATCATCTCGGCAGGCCGACCAGCTGGCTCCTCGCGTGGACCTACCGGGGCGGCGCGATCGCGCCGCCGTTCTCGTGCCGGGAAGGGTTCTGCCAGGCATCGCTGCAGGGAGGACACCTCGAGACGGTCTCGGGCGACGGCGCCCGGTTGCTCGACGATGCCGGACGGGTCGTCGCCGACGGCGTCGGGGTTCATCAGACCGCCCTCTACGACCTGCTGAGCGCGACCGCGCTGTTCCTGCTGTTGTTCGTCGTGCTGATGCGCCGGCCGCGGCGCGAGGGCATCCTCACCCTGACGTTCGGCCTGTGGTACGGCGTCTCGCGCCTCGTGGAGGACTCGTTCCGCATCGACAAGCGCTTCGCCGGTCTCACGGGCAGCCAGTGGACCGCGCTCACGGTCGCCACGGTCTGCGCCGCGGTGCTGGTGTGGTTCGCGCGCCATCCAGATCCGAACGCGCCGAGCAGCGGGGGACCGGCGCGCCCGGACGAGCCGACCTCCGACGAGCGAACGGTCTCGGCCGGTCCGCCGACCGAGGTGGTCGCGTGAGCGCCGTTCGTCCCGACGCGTCGGCGCTGCGCATCGTGGCGATGCCGGGCGCGTACACCGTCTGCCGGTTCCCGGCGGGCGATCCGGTGCCGTCGTGGGTCGCGGGACCCTTCACGTCGGTCACCCGCACATCGAACGAGCTCTCGATCGTTTGCCGCACCGAACGGGTGCCCGCCGAGGTCCCCGGGGAAGACGGCTGGCGGTGCCTTCACATCGACGATACGTTCGACCTCTCGCTCGTCGGCGTGCTGCATTCCCTGACGGAACCGCTCGCCGCCGCCGGGGTCTCGGTGTTCACGATCGCGACCTACGACACCGACTACGTGCTCGTGCGCCGCTTCGCCGAGGCGGTGGCGGCACTGCGGAAGGCCGGGCACGAAGTTGTCGGCGACCTCGACGACGAGTCCATAGGGGACTAGCTGGTCATCAGCGTCAGGGGCTTGCCCACGTTCGACTTCGTCGCGCGCGCAACCGCCGACGCGGCCTCTCTCAGGGCCACGCTCGCCGGCGCGTCGGGCTCCGTGATCACGATCGGCGAACCCGTGTCGCCGCCCTCGCGCATCGCGGGCATCAGGGGCACCTGCGCCATCAGCGGCACGTTCAGATGCTCGGCCGCCTCCCGCCCGCCCCCCTCGCCGAAGATCGCCTCACGCTCGCCGCAGTGCGGGCAGACGAACCAGCTCATGTTCTCGACGACGCCGATCGGACGCAGGTTCGTGCGCTCGGCCATGCGGCCGGCCCGCTCGGCCACGGTGCGCGCGGCCTCCTGCGGGGTGGTGACGACGAGCATCGAGGCTCCCGGCAGGAACGAGGCGAGCGAGATCGACACGTCGCCCGTGCCCGGGGGCAGGTCGCACAGCAGGAAGTCGAGGTCGCCCCAGTAGACATCGCCGAGGAACTGCTCGATCGCTTTGTGCAGCATCGGGCCGCGCCAGATCACCGGCGTATCGTCGGGTACGAAGAAGCCCATCGAGATCACTTTCACGCCGTAGCCTTCGAGCGGCAGGATCATGTTCTCGAAGCCCACGGGCTTCCCCGAGACGCCCAGCATGCGCGGCACGCTGAAACCCCAGACGTCGGCGTCGAGCACGCCGACCTTCTTCCCCTCGGTCGCCATCGCCGCGGCGAGGTTCACGGTGATCGACGACTTGCCGACCCCGCCCTTGCCCGAGGCGACCGCGATCACCGAGGTCGACGGCGGGAACTGGATCTTCTGCTGCGGGGCGGGGGCACCGCCGCGGAGCGTCGAGACGAGCCCCTCGCGCTGCTGCTGGCTCATCGGGGTGAGTCGCACGTCGACTCGCTCGACCCCCTCGAGCGGCTCGACGACGGCGGTCACGTCGTTCGTGATGCGGTCCTTGAGCGGGCACCCCTCGATCGTGAGGAGCACGTGCACCTCGACCCGGGCGCCGTCGATCGCGATCGACTCAAGCATTCCGATGTCCTCGATCGGGCGCCCGATCTCGGGGTCCATTACGCCTCGCAGCGCCTGTCGCACCTGCTCCTCGGTGACCACGGTCGTCCCTTTCCCTCTAAGCTTGATTCACACGGTGTTGGCCGTGGAAATCCATGATACGCGCGGGGGGTCCGAGTGGCCGAGCCGTCTCCGATCGAGGTCCACAAGGCGCTGGCCGACGACACGCGGTACCGGTTGTACCGCTACCTGCGCTTGTCGGGCCGCCCGGTCTCGGTGCGGGAGCTTTCGATCCGACTCGGGCTGCACGTCAACACGCTGCGCCCGCACCTGCGGCGCCTCGAGGAAGCCGGCCTGATCACGAGTGAGGCGCAGCGGGGCGTCGCCTCGGTGGGCCGACCCCAGACGGTCTACTCCGTCGTCGATCGTGAGGAACGCGAGGGTCGAGACTACCGCCTGTTTGCGGAGATCGTGGCCGGGCACGTCACGGGTGCCCGACAGCGGTCGCGCGCGGTCGCATCCGCGCGGGAATGGGGTGCGTACCTCGTGGGACGAGCGGCGCCGAGGCCGGGCGGTCGCACCTCGAGCGGTCCGAACCTCGCGGTGCTGCAGGAGGCGCTCTCCGAGGCAGGGTTCGACCCGCGGTTCCGACGGCGCGGGCGTGACAGGGTGGACATCACGCTGCGCGACTGTCCCTTCCGCGATCTCCTCGACGAGCACCGCGACCTCGTGTGCCAACTGCACCGTGGGCTCCTCGAGGGCATGCTTGCGAGCTCCCGGCCGCCGATGCGCCTGGACACGTTCGAGCCCCTCGCCGATCGTTCCGCGGTCTGCCGCCTCTCGGCGGTGCCCGACTGAGCCTTCGCGACCTACGTACGTATCGCCCGTGGCGAACCGCGTACTCAGACTGAAGTCGAGCCCCGTCTCGTCCGATGCAGAGGGAGCACACCCGGGCGACGGCGGTTGGCCCGGCATCGTCCTGCGAACAACGTCGGAGGAACAGGGTATGGAGCAGTTGGCCACGTCGTCGTCGGACGGCACGCCCATCGTGCCGGAGTTCAACGCCTGGCTCGAACAGCTCGTCGACGGGGAAGGTTCGGACTTGCACGTGAAGGTCGGCTCGCCCCCGATGATCAGGCTTCCGAAGGGACTTCGGCGGCTCGATCGCGATCCGCTCACCGGCATCGAGTGCCAGGCGATCGCCGACGGCATCATCCCTCCCGATCGGAAGCAGCGGTTCCTCGACACGGGTGAGGTGGACTTCGCCTACTCGATCCACAACGTCGGACGCTTCCGAGTGAACGTGTTCCGTCAGCGTGGCTCGGTCAGCATGGTGCTGCGGAAGCTGCGGTTCGGCGGACCGGCGTTCGAGGAGATCGGCCTGCCCGATGCCGTGCGCAAGATCGCCGACGAGCAGCGAGGACTGGTCCTCGTGACAGGACCGACCGGGTCGGGGAAGACGACGACCCTCGCCGCGATGATCGACTACATCAACAAGTCCAAGCCCGTGCACATCGTCACGATCGAGGACCCGATCGAGGTGTTGCACAAGGACGAGATGGCATCGATCAACCAGCGGGAGGTGGGCAACGACACCCAGGACTTCCTCGTCGCCCTGCGTGCGGCCATGCGGCAGGACCCCGACGTGATCCTGATCGGCGAGATGCGCGACACCGAGACGGTGCGGGCGGCGATCGCCGCCGCCGAGACCGGGCATCTCGTGATGTCGACGCTGCACACGGTCGACGCGACGGAGACCGTGAACCGCGTGATCGACTTCTTCCCGCCCTACCAGCAGAAGCAGGTGCGACTCGCCCTGGCCGGCACGCTGCGCGGCATCATCTGTCAGCGGCTCGTGCCGACCGTCGACGGCGGTCGTCTGCCCAGTCTCGAGATCCTGATCAACACGGGACGCGTTGCCGAGCGCATCGCCGACCCCGACAAGACTCACGAGATCAAGGACGTGATCCAGGACGGGTCCTTCTACGGCATGATCACGTTCGATCAGTGCCTGCTGCAGCTCGTGCAGGAGGGCAAGGTCACGGTCGAGGACGCCTTCCAGGCCGTCTCGAACCGCCACGACTTCGAGCTGGCGATGCAGCAGGCCGGCATGCCGCTCCCTGTCTAGGCGGCCGTCGGGCTCGCGGCGTCGCGCCTGCGGAGGCCGGCCAGGCCCACGCCCGCTGCCGCCCCGAGCACCAGGCCGACGGCTCCCGCGGCGAGCCATGCTCCGCTGTCCGACTCGGACCCCGACGAGGCGGTGGGCGGTCCGGTGTCGGCGAGCGCCTGCACGCCGGTATCCTCGCCGACCACGACCACCCCGTTCATGCCGGGATGCAGCGTGCAGGCGAACGGGTAGATGCCGTCGACCTTGAACGAGGTCGTGAACCGATCGCCCTGCCCCATGTCCTCGTAGTGGCCCCACCCCGTGCCGCTCACGTTGTGTGCGAAGGGGTCGCGGTTGACGAACGTGATCGTCTCGCCGACGTCGACCCGAAGCGTCGACGGCGTGAAGCAGGCACCCTCCAACGCCACCTGTTCGGCCGATCCCTCGGTCGGAGCGCAGTGGCCGCCGCCACCGGCGGCCGCGATCGTCGTGCCGGCGAGCGCTCCGATCGTGCCCAGCACGACGATCGTCGCGATCCTTCGTGTGCGCGTCATCACGGCCTCCCGTCCCCTCTCTCGATCCCGCCCTCACTACACCGTCGGCGGACGCGGGGTTCCGTCTCAGCCCACGTCGACGACGGGCTCGACGGATCCGGCGATACGGACCGCCCGGTGCTTCCCGAGCGCGGTCTCGAGGCGGAACGTGAACCCGGCGTCCTGCCAGATCAGCACGTTCCCCGTCACGAGCACCTCGATCGGCTCGTCGTCGGTGATCATGACCAGCTCGTGCTCGCCGGTCGTCCAGAAGGCCGGCCGGCCCTCGACGATCGCCTCGCCGAAGCGGTTCGTCTCGGCGAACAGCTGCTTCGATGCGACTTCCCATGAACCCTCGAACTGCATCAGCACGGCTCCCACTCCCGTGCCCGGGAGCACCGGCAGGTCGGAGGTGGGTGACCACGCGCTCGTGATGCGCCGGACGACGCGATCGGAGTCGAAGGCGATCTCGGTCTCGTCGACCCATGTCCGGTCGGGGGGGCCGAGCGCCGGCGGCAACGCGGCGGGGAACCCCGCGATCGCCTCGGCCTCCTCCGGCGACACCTCGCGCCCGAGGTCGGCGGATGTCGCGACGTTCGTAGGGAGCGCCGTCGGCCTGCCGGGCAGCACCTCGACCACCACGGCGCCGAGCTCGAACACGACCCTCGCGGCCAGGGCGGCGCCGGCGAGCGCGAGCAGCGCCGCGGCGATCACGAGCAGCGTGCGCCGGCGACTCGGGAGTGAGAGCCGGGGCGCGACGAGCGACGGCGAGGCCTCGAACGCGCGGATCGTGGTCCCGACCGCCGCCGCGACGTCCGGCGTCCGAGGCCAGTCGACGCGGGTGGCCAGCTCGGCGAGCGCGGCCTCCAGCTGCTTGTCGGTCGGCGCGCGCATCCGGTCGCTCACGGTCTCTCCGCCTCCGCGAATGGGGTCGTCGCCGCCAGCTCCGTGCGCAGCCGCACGAGCGCCCTCGAGAGCCTGGACTTCACCGTGCCGGGGGCGACGTCGAGCGCCTCGGCCGTCTCGGCCTCGGACATCTCGAACAGGTACCGGTAGGCAACCACCATCCGGTCTCGCTCGGGAAGCCGGTCGATCGCGGCGAGCAGGCCCTCGGCGTCGGCCCGCCCGAGCGCCGCGGCTTCGGGCGAGGGGGCCGCGACCTCCGATCCGATCGCCGCCGCCCGCACCGCGAGGCCTTCCCGGCGCCGCGCGGACCGCCCGCGGTTGCGCGCTTCGTTCGCCACGATCCGCAGGACCCACGGCCGGAACGGCGCGCCGGGCCGGAACCTCGGCAGCGCGTAGTACGCCTTCACGAACGCGTCCTGCACGGCATCCTCCGCCTCGCCACGGTCGCGCACGACCAGCCAGGCGACGCGGAAGGCGATGGCTTGGTACCGCGTCACCAGCTCTTCGAACGCGCCGACGTCGCCGTCGCGGGCTCGGACGGCGAGCTCGGCGTCCTCCGATGGTCGGCCCTGCATGGGGCGCTGATCGCTCACGTCTCGACCGTCATACACCAGCCCGTGGCTCCGGGTTCCCGGCGCACGAGGGCGCCCGCCGGAGCGGACGCCCTCACGGAAGGGACGGCGTCGGAGCGATCGGTCAGGACGCCGGAGCGGCGACCTCCGGTCCGGGCGACGGGCCGTTCGCCGACGCGGCCTCCGCCACGGCCGTGAAGCCGGAGACGAGGCTCGAGAGCTCCATCGGGACGATGACCTTCGACGACGGCGACATCCCGAGGGACCGCAGCGCTTCGAGGTACTGCAGCTTCATCGTCTTGGCGTCGGCGCCCATCGCCTGCTCGTTGATCGTCTTCAGCGCGAGCGCGAAGCCCTCGGCACGCAGGATCGCCGCCTGGCGCTCACCCTCGGCCGTGAGGATCGCGGACTGCTTCGATCCCTCGGCGTTCAGGATGGCGGCTTCCTTGTTGCCCTCGGCGACCGTGATCGCCGCGGCTTTGGCGCCGTCGGCCTCGGTGACGACCGCGCGCCGCGTGCGCTCGGCCGACATCTGGCGGGTCATCGCCTCCTGGACCGAAGCGGGCGGGATGATCTCGCGGATCTCGACGTTCGTGACCTTCACGCCCCAGCGCTCCGTCACTTCGTCGAGCTTGATGCGCAGCAGCGTGTTGATCTCGTCGCGCTTGGCGAGCATGTCGTCGAGGGGGATGTCGCCGATCACCGCGCGCAGCGTGGTCGACGCGATGTTCAGCGCGGCGCCGGCGAAGTTCCCCACCTGCACCACCGAGGTCTGCGCGTCCATCACCTTGTAGAACATGACGAAGTCGACCGCGATCGGGGCGTTGTCCTTGGTGATGGAATCCTGCCGCGGGATCTCCAGGTAGAACTCGCGGAGATCCACCGTGATGCCCTTGTCGACGAAGGGGATCAGGATCACGAGTCCCGGTCCCTTCTGTCCCAGCAGGCGACCCAGCCGGAAGACGACCAGGCGCTGGTACTCCGGCACGATCTTGATCGCCTTGGCCAGGAACAGCACGACCAACAGCACCACCAGGATCATCCCGATCAAGGCGGGACTGATGTTCATCAGTGGTTCCTCCCTTCCTCGGCCGCCATGGTGGCTGCCGCATCGTGCTCGGAGGTGTCGCGGTCGACGGTGAGCACGAGACCGTCGAGGCTGGTGACCCTGACCGGCGAGCCGGCAGGGATCGTGGACCCGTCGGCCGAGATGGCGCGCCATTCCTCGGACGCGACCCGGACGATGCCGTGGGGGGTGAGCCCGGCCCCGATCGCGACGCCGGTGCGCCCGACGACGGTCTCGGCCCCCTGGGCGGCGGGCATGCGGCGGATCGAGAGCACCTTGCGCAGCACGATCGCGAAGAACGCGCCGACGAAGACCGCGGTGCCAACGAGCACGGCGGGCGACACCGAGACGCCGCCGGCGCGGTCGTACAGGAACCACCCGCCGAGCAGCAGGCAGATCGTGCCGGCGATGCCCCACAGGCCGAACCCGGGTGCGTTCAGCTCGACGACCATCAGCACGGCGGCGGCGACGAGCAGGATGATGCCGACCAGCTGCACCGGCAGCACGCCGAACGACACGATCGCGAGGATCAGCATCGCGGTGCCGATCGTGCCCGAGAAGATGTGGCCGGGCACGAGCAGCTCGAGCACGATCAACGCGAGACCGAGCCAGAAGAAGACGAACGCGAGGGTCGGATCCAGCAACGTGTGCAGGAACCCGACGAAGCCCCCCATCGAGCGATCGACGACCGGCGTGCCCGCGGTCTCGAGCGTGACCTCCTGGCCGTCGCCGAGCGTGACCGTCTCGCCGTCGATCTCGTCGAGGAGCGCCTCGGTGGTCGGCGCGATGAGGTCGATGACCCCGTCGGCGAGTGCCTGTTCGGCGCTGATGCTGACCGCGTCGGTCACGAACGATTCGGCCACGTCGGCGTTGCGGTCGTACTCCTCAGCGATCGCGCGCATCGAGGCGGCGGCGTCGTTCACGGCCTTGTCGGAGCCGACCGCGCCGTCGATGCCCACCGGGGTCGCGGCACCCACGTTCGTGCCGGGCGCCATCGCGGCGATGTCGCACGACAGCAGAACGAACGACCCCGCCGACGCCGCCCGAGCGCCCGACGGAGCGACGTAGCACACCACGGGCACGTCGGCGTTCAGGGTCGCCTGTGTGATCTCCCGGGTCGACGACACGAGACCGCCCGGCGTGTCGATCTCGATCAGCACCGCGGGTGCGCCGGTGTCGGCCGCCTCCTGGATCCCGTTCGCGAGGTAGTCGGCCACGAAGGGATCGACCACACCGTCGAGGTGCAATCGCAGGACCGAACCCTGGTCGGGCGATTGAGCGTCGGAGGGCCCGGCGAGGCCGATCAGGCCGAGGACCGAGAGGGTCAGCGCCGTGGTGAGCCGAGCCGCGTGACCCAACCGTGTCGTCGTCATCTCCGTGCCATGGATTCGCCACATGTTGCGGTTCGGTTCTCCTTCGTCGGCCCGCGGAACCGAGCCTAGCCTGCCGGCGAACCCGATACAGCAAGGAGCGTCGGAGTACGATGGATGTCCGCGACCGCGGGTCGTGCCGGCGGCAAGCCGCGATCGTCCGAGGCTCCGTATACCGGAAGGAACACCGGGTGCAGGCTCGCAACGACGGACCGCTCCTCCCGAAAGAGGAACAGCAACTGATGGAAGGGCTCCTCGCCGGCAACGACGACGCGATCCGCGCGCTCTACGCGCGGTACGGTCGACCGATCTACTCGCTCGGCTACCGGCTGCTTGGTACGCGGGAGTCGGCGGAGGAGCTCACGCAGGACGTCTTCCTCACCGCGTGGCGCAAGGCAGCGCGGTTCGACCCCTCGCGGGGGCGCCTCTCGACGTGGCTGATGACGATCGCGCACAACCTCGCGGTCGATCGGCTCCGTCGCGAGACCGGCGTCTCCCGGCCCACCCTCGTGCTCGTCGACGAGGTGCCCGATGCTCCTGGGCTCGACGAGGAAGCCGTGCTGATCGAACGGGACGCGGCGCTGCGGGCGCTATCCTCGCTCACCGAGGCCGAGCGTCGCCTGGTGGCGCGCGCGTATTTCCGGGGGATGACCGCACGCGAGATCGCGGAATCCGACGGCATCCCGCTCGGAACGGTCAAGACCCGGCTGCGCTCGGCGATGATCAAGGTACGGAAGGCGAACGAGGGCAAGGAACTGCTGTGAACTGCGCGACGGTGCGCGATCGATTGGCGGAGCATGCCCTGGGGGCCTTGTCCCCGCGCGACGTCGCGCCCGTCGACCGCCATCTCGCCTGGTGCGCCGCCTGCCGGAAGGAAGCGGGCGAGCTGCAGCGAGCCACCGCCACCCTCGCGTTCGGGGTCGCCTCGCTCGCGCCGCCCGTGGAGCTCGAGGAACGGACCATCGCTGCCGTGCACCAGGCCGTCGAGCAGCGCGACCGCCGGCCATCGACGCCCCGTCGCAGCCGGCTCACGCTCATCGCAGCCCTGACCGGGATGCTCGCGGTGCTCGGCACGGGCTGGGGCGCGGTGATGGCCAACCGGGCCGCGGATTCCGATCGGCTCGTGCAGCTCGAGACGCTTCGCTCCCAGAGCGCCGTGGAGCGGTTCCGGGACCTGTTGAACTCCGCCGAGTTCGGAGATCCGGAGGACGAGGTGTTCCTCGGCACGCTGAGTCCGTCGGCCACCGGTGGCGGAGGGGGGAGCGCCCTCACGCTCGTCTCGCCATCGATCATCGACATGTCCATCGTGCTCGTGAACGGCGTGCCGCAGGAGGCCAGGGAGCAGCTGCCGTTCACGGTTCGGCTCCGCGGTGACGACGGCGTGCTGATGGTCGGTCGCATCGAGAAGGGCGACCTCGACGACAGTGGCGCCGGCATCGTGATGCGGGAGTTCGACGAGCTCGTGGGGTACGACTCGGTGGTCGTCCGCGACGTCGACGGCGACATCGTGATGAGCGGCTTGATGCAGACGCGCGCGACCGTCACGAGCCCTGGTCCCTAGCCAGGCGCCGGTCGCCGACTCGCGAGCCGTATCCTCCTCGCATGCGATTCGGCCTCAGCCTCCCGCACTACGGCTTCTCGCTCCCAGGAGGAGCTCCGATCACGTTCGAGGCGATGTGCGACTGGGCGGCGCGCGCCGAACGCCTCGGGTTCGATTCGATCTGGGTCTCCGACCACTTCTACTACTCGTTCGATCGATACGGCGCCGATCCGACGCCGATCGCGGCGGTCGAGCCCCTGACCGCGATCGCCGGACTGGCGACCGTGACCGAACGGATCCGCATGGGAACCCTCGTGCTGGGTGCCCCGTTCCGTCACCCGTCGATCCTCGCGAAGATGGCGACGACGATCGACGCCATCTCTCACGGGCGGCTCGAGCTCGGCCTCGGGGCCGGCTGGCTCGAGCGAGAATTCACCGCGTTCGGCTATCGATACGGCTCCGTCGGCGAACGCTTCGACGCGCTCGAGGAGTCGTTGCAGGTGCTGCACGCGCTGTTCTCCGGTGGCCCGGCCACGTTCGAGGGCCGCACGGTCTCGCTGCGTGATGCGCACCTACGACCGGCGTCCACGCAGTCGCGCATCCCCGTCTGGGTGGGCGGCAAGGGGGGGCCACGCCTGTTGCGTCTCGCCGCCCGCTACGCCGACGGATGGAACGCCGTGTGGCGGTGGTCCCCCGAGACGTACGGCGAACGTGCCACGGCTGCCCGCGCGGCATGTGAGCGGGAGGACCGCGATCCGGCGACCTTCCGGTTCTCCGTGGGACTCTACTCGTTGTTGGGTGAGACCGAGGAGGCCTTCCGGGCGGTGTTCGAACGCGGCAGAGCGGCCATGCCGGGAGATGCCATGCGCGACGAGACCGAGTCGTCATGGCGGGCCGACACCCTCTCGGGCACGCCGGAGCAGGCGATCGAGCGGATCCGCGAGTTCGGGGCCGTCGGGGTGGAGGAGATCGTTGTCGCGCCGTGGATCTTGCCGTTCTCGGTGCACGAGCCGGAGATGGTCGACCTGCTCGCCGAGCAGGTCATCGCACCGTTCCGTGACCTGGGATGACGGGATCCATGGACGACGGCTCGTCTGACGACACGCTGGCATCGGCGGTCTCCGTGCTCCGAGATGCTTCGGAACCGCTCCATTGGACGGTGATCCAGGACCGCGCCCTGCGGGCGGGGTTGCTCGACCCGTTCAGGACGCCCAACGTTCGCCGGGAGCTGCTCGCCGCGCTCCGTCGCGGTGTGCAGCAGGGTGTGCTGCAGGCCGCCGGCACGGGCGTGTACGAGCTCGCTCGATCGCCGAGCGAGGGCGGTGAAGGAGACTAGCCGGCCTTCTGCTTCGGAGGGCGGCCGCGGCGCTTCCCGGTGGCCGTTCGACTCGTGGGCTTCTTCGCGCTCGATGCGGAGGCGCGACCGGCCACCACACCCTTGCGACGTCCCGGTCGCGGCTTGCGGGCTCCCGTGACCAGTTCGTTCACATGGTTCGAACAGAGGTCCTTCACGAAGTTGCCGCGTGAGACCTTGATCGTGATGGTTTCCGCGGCGGGCTTGCCGCACGCGTCGCAAACGAGGATCGTCTTCTCGGCCATCCCTTCCCCCCCCAGATCGTCGGGACCGGGCTCAGGATACGCGCAACCGAGAGGGTTCCACCAGGCGTGCGCGACGAGCGCTGGTTCTCAGGGGCGGTAGGCGATGGGGGAGAACCGTTCGAGTTTCTCGAAACGGTGTTCCGCCTCGACCCACCTGACGGTGCCCGAACGTGAGCGCATCACCATCGAGTGGGTGGTCGCGCCATCGGGCCAGTATCGGACGCCGCGCAGCAGCGAACCGTCGGTGATGCCCGTCGCGGCGAAGAACACGTCGTCACCGCTCACCAGGTCGTCAGCCGTGAGGACCGCCTCGAGATCGAACCCGCCGTCGATCAGCGCCTGGCGCTCGGCGTCGTCGCGAGGGTACAGGCGGCCTTGGATCGCTCCGCCGAGGCACTTCAGCGCCGCTGCCGCGATCACGCCCTCGGGTGTGCCGCCGATGCCGAGCAGCAGATCGATCCCCGTGCGCGGCGCCGCCGCTGCGATCGCTCCGGCCACGTCGCCGTCGCTGATCAGGAAGACGCGCGCGCCGACGCTGCGCACGGCATCGATCATATCCGAGTGGCGTGGCCGGTCGAGGATCGTCACGCTCACGTCCTCAGGCTTGACGCCCTTGGCCTTCGCCACGAGACGCACGTTCTCCTCGGGCGGGGCCGTCACGTCGATCACCCCCGCCGCCTCGGCCCCGGCGGCGATCTTCTCCATGTAGACCGCGGCGCCCGGGAAGAACATCGTGCCCCGTTCCGCCAGCGCGATCACGGCCACCGCGTTGGGCTGGCCGACCGCGGTGAGACGGGTACCGTCGATCGGATCGACCGCCACGTCGACGCCGGGGCCGTCACCGTTGCCGACGTCCTCGCCGTTGAAGAGCATCGGGGCCTCGTCCTTCTCGCCCTCGCCGATCACCACGGTGCCGTTCATCGAGACGGTGTCGATCATCAGACGCATCGCGTCGACGGCGGCCGCGTCGGCCGCGATCTTGTCGCCGTGTCCGATCCAGCGCCCGGCCGCCAGCGCCGCTGCCTCGGTGACACGTGCGAGCTCCATCGCCAGGTTCCGGTCCGGACGGGCCTCATTCACGGGTTCCTCCTCGTTCTCCGCGGCTGCCGTGTGGACGCGTGCGACTTCATCCTATCGGTGGCGGCGCGAGGCCTCGATCCGAGTACCAGGCGAGCGTGCGCCGGATCGTGACCTCGATCGGCGTGTACCGCAGGCCGAGTTCCCGCTCGGCGAGCGACGCGTCGAAGCGGTGCCCGTGCAGCAGTGTGCGTACCGTCTCGTGACAGATGCGGCCGTCGCGCCGCAACACGCGCGCCATCGCGCCGGCGACGGCGCCACCCATCGAAGCCAGTGCGCGAGGGGCGAACCAGACCCTGCGCGGATGGCCGGAGGCCTGCCGGAGTAGCGTCACGGCCGTGCGCACGTCGAACGACGCGCCGCTCACGAGGTAGCGCTTCCCGGGCACCCCGTCGCGCTCGGCGAGCAGGTGGGCGTCGGTGCAGTCGTCGATGTCGACCACCGAGAGCCAGGTGTTCACGAGCACGGGCAGGCGACCGTTCACGATGTCGAGCAGCAGCAACGCTGAGCCTCCCGTCCGGCCCGGTCCCTGCACCGACGACGGGTTCACCGACACGACCGGCACCCCGAGCCTCTCCCCGAGCGAGAGCACGCGACGTTCCCCCAGGACCTTCGAGCGTTCGTAGTTCGAGAGGAAGGTGCCGCGATGCGGGGTGTCCTCGCGGCCGATCCGCCCGGTCCGTTCGCCGATCGTGGTCGCCGACGAGGTATGCACGACCCGTGATGCCCGCGCCGCCGCCGCCGCGCGCACCACCGCGGCGGCGCCCTCGACGTTCACGCGGAGCATCGGGCCCGGGTCGCGTGCGCACATCGCGTTCGCACCCGCGACATGGAAGACGGTGCCGCACCCACGCATCCCCCGCAGCAGAGCCTCGTGGTCGAAGAGGTCGCCCCGCACGACCATGGCCCCGAGCGCTGCGAGCATCGCCGCCGTCTCCTCCGAGCGCGCGAGCACACGCACCTGCCGCCCTTCGGCGAGCATCCGTCGGACGAGGGCGCCGCCCAGGAACCCCGACGCACCCGTGACGAAGACCGGTCCCGGCACGGGTCTCAGCGACCCGACGCGGCCGAGTCGCGCCCTGGTGCCGTCGAGGTGCGGCCCGACAGCACCGAATGGAACCGCACCAGGTACTGCACCGCCGAGACGATCGTGACCACGGCCGCGACCGCCATGAGCCATTGGTCGAGGTACCAGTCGCCGATGCGGATGTCGGGCCGCCAGATCGCGAAGGTGATCGCGACGAACTGGATCGTCGCTTTCCACTTCCCCCACATCGATGGGGTCAACACGATGCCGTCGGAGGCGGAGACCGCACCCCGCAGCCCCATGATCAGCAACTCGCGGCCCACGATCACGAACGCGATCCAGGCGGAGACGTGGTCCACGGCGACGAGCGCGAGCACCACCCCTGAGACGAGCAGCTTGTCGGCGGCGGTGTCGAGGAAGCTGCCGAACGTGGTGGTCTGCTTCCACCGGCGGGCGAGCCGCCCGTCGACGAAGTCGGTGGCGGCGGCGACGGCGAACAGCAGCGCGGCGGTGGGTTCGACCCACGGGGCCGGGTCGTGCACGAGCACCATGCCCATCACCACCGGAGTCAGCGCGATGCGCAGGTACGTGATGAACGCGAGGAAGGCGGCGGCTCGTTCGTCGGGGTTCCTCATGGCCTCGTGAGCGAATCGTACCGGCTCGACCCGACGCTACGCCGAGCCGAGCAGATCGCGGACCTCGGCCGCCGTCGTGCACGCGAGGGCCCGGGCGGCGATCGCCCGGGCGTCGGCGACGGTCGTCGAGCGGACGGCGTCCTTGACGCTCGCGATCGCCGGGGCTGCCATCGAGAGCTCCCGCACCCCGAGCCCGAGCAGGAGCGCGGTCGCGAGCTCGTCACCGGCGAGCTCGCCGCAGACGCCTACCCATCGGCCGTGCGTCTCGGCACCGTCGGCCGTGGCCGCGATCAGGCGTAGCACGGCCGGATGCAGAGGGTCGTTGAGCGCGGCCACGTGCTCGTTGCCTCGATCGGCCGCGAGGGTGTACTGGGTCAGGTCGTTGGTACCGATCGAGAAGAAGTCGGCGTCCGCCGCCAGGCTGGCGGCCGTGAGGGCGGCGGACGGCACCTCCACCATGATGCCGACCTCGATCGCCGGGTCGAGGGCCGTCTCCCGACGCGCTCGATCGAGTGCGGCGCGAGCTTCCTCGAGCTCGCCGGTCGTCGCGATCATGGGGAACATCACGCGGACCGGGTGATCGACGGCGACGCGGAGCAGCGCCCGGAGCTGTGCGAGCAGCAGCTCGGGGCGAGCGAGGCCGAGCCTGATGCCGCGCACCCCCAGGAACGGGTTCTCCTCGCGCGCCTGTCCCAAGGCGGCGACCGGCTTGTCGGCGCCCGCGTCGAGCGTGCGGACGAGGAGCGGCCGTCCGTCGAGCGCCTCGCCGGCTGCGCGGTAGGCGGCCTCCTGCTCGTCCTCGTCCGGCAGGGCGGCGCGGTCCATGAAGAGGAACTCGGTGCGGAACAGCCCGATGCCGTCGGCGCCCGCGGCGACGGCGGCGGCCACCTCCGCCGGTCCGCCGACGTTCGCCGCCACCTCGACCGTCGTACCGTCGATGGTCGTGGCGGGCTCACCCGCGCTCGCCAACAACCCAGCCAGGCGCTCGGCCCGCTCCCGTCGCTCGGACTCGAACCGCGCGACGACGTCGGGCGGAGGATCGACGACGACCTCGCCGCTGGCGCCATCGACCGCCAGCGACGAACCCTCGGCGAGCGAGAGCACGCGGGGTCCGACGCCCACGACCGCCGGGATGCCGAGCGCGCGCGCCAGCACGGCGGCGTGCGAGGTCGGACCGCCGTGGACGGTGACGATGCCGAGCGTCATCGCCGGATCGAGCCCGGCCGTGTCGGCGGGCGTCAGGTCGGCGGCGACGAGGATGCCGGGTTCGTCGAGCCGGGGCGCCGGCACGGGCACGCCGAGGACGCGGGCCAGCACCTGCGCGCCGACGCTGCGCAGGTCGATCGCCCGCGCACGCATGTACTCGTCGTCGAGCACGTCCCACTCGGCGGCCACGGCGTCGACCGCGTCGCGCCATGCGACGGCCGCGGTGCGGCCTCGCTCGGCGATCGCCCGGCGGGCCGGCCCGAGCAGGGCTTCGTCGCGCAGGAACAGCAGGTGCGCGTCGAAGATGCTGGCCTCGTCCTCGCCGGCGCGCAGCGCGACCGCGTCGCGCTGCGCCACGATCGCATCGGCGGTCGCGCGCAGGGCGGCGTCGAGCGTGGCGTGCTCCTCGGCAGGGTCGGTCCCCGCGGTCTCGGGCACGTCGAGGGGGGGCGTGTGGAATCGACGCAGCTCGCCCACGGCGACGCCGGGCGAGGCGGCGAAGCCCGTCACCACGCCCTCGTCGAAAGCCCCGGCGGTTCCTCGATCCGGCTCGGTGACGGGCTCGGGCAGCGCCGCCGTCTCCACCGCCGTGGCATCGAGCGGCTCGTCGAACCGGCGAGCGGCGAGCGCCCGGATCTCGGCGATCGCGTCCCTCGCACCGGGCCCCTCGGCTCGCACCTCGACCTCGTGGCCCGCACGCACGCCGAGCGTCGCCACGGCGTTCAGGCTGCTCGCGTCGGCAGGGCCGACACCGGTCGTGACGTTGCGCACGCTCACGGAGGCTTCGTATCCGGCGGCGGTCTGCACGAAACGGGCGGCAGGCCGAGCATGGAGCCCGTGGGGGAGGTCGACGGGGAACACGGCTACCGCGGTCGCACCGGCCTCGGCCGACGCCGCGCCGGGCTCTCCGGACGGCTCGCCGGCCACGGTTGGTCTCGCGCCCTCCTCTGCATCGGTTGCGAGGTGGGCGATCTTGCCTGCCAACCCCGAACGGGCTTCCGCGGCGACCGCCTCGAGCGGCATGCCCAGCTTGGCGGTGACCGCCGCCGCGACGGCACCCTCGACGAGCGGGGCCTCGCAGAGCAGGATCCGGTCACGCCGCTCGTCGCCGATCAGATCGACGGCCATCTCGGCCGAGAGCACCGCGCTGCCCAGGTCCATCAGGACGAGCACGCCGTCGTCGGACCATGCCCGCTCGATCGCCTGCATCACGAGGACCGCATCCGTGCCGATCGGATGCTCGGGACCATCGGGCCCTTCGACGGCCTCGAGTCCGCCGGCCGTCTCGAGCCTCACCTCGGATCCGCCCATCTCACGCGCGAGCTCGGCCACGCCCTTGGCGATGCGGGCGCTGTGGGAGACGATGACGACGCCGACCACGACCCGTCAGGCCCTCGAGGCCAGCACGCCGATCAGCGCGAACCCGTACGCGACCGTCAGGACCCCGAGGATGACGAGACCGCGTTCCAGCAACCGCCGCCGGTGGTCCGACAGCCCGAAGTCCAGCAGCACCGAGCGCAGGCCGAGCATCGCGTGGGCGGTCACGACGACCAGGAACACCCCTTCGATCACGAAGATGATCGGCGTGCTGACGTAGTCGAGCACGTGCTGGTACGTGCGCAGGCCGCCGACCTCCTCGACGACGAAGTGGTGCGCCACCATGTGGATCGTCACGAGCACCAGCAGCGAGATCCCGGTGATCGCTGTCCATCGCCAGCTGCGAGACCTCGTCGACCGTTGTGGGGTGGCCGTCGCCATCAGCCGCCGGCCCCGAAGACGTGGAGCGCCGTGTAGACGAGCAGGATCGTGCCGAACGCCATGAGCGACCAGAACAGTGCCTTCTGGTGGCTCGTCACGAAGCCGCTCCCGACCAGCGCCAGTCGCGTGCCGTTCAGGCCGTGCACGAGCAGGCCGAAGACCAGCAGCACGTCGAGCCCGAGGAACAACGGCGTCGTCGCGATCTCGAGGAAGTCGTTCCAGGAGTCCTCGCCTCCGAGCAGCAGCGTCAGCACGGCCAGGTGCAGGTAAAGGTAGAACACGATCCCGAGGCCGGTGATGCGATTCATCGAGAACGCGAGATGGCCGGTGCTGCGGCGACGCACGTCGAACCAGGCGACGGGCCCCGGCAGCTTCCGCGGCACCGGGCCCGCCTCGCGACGGCTGCGCAGGATCTCCTCCACGCCGGGATCGCGCTCGGGCGCGGGGGTATGCGACCCGTTCATGCCGAGGCCTCGCTCGCGCTCGACGGGCGCTCGGGCACCTCGAGATCGCGATCCTTCCTGCGGTGACGCAGCTCCTTGCGCAGGGCCATGATCCGCTGGGCGGGTCGCACGTCGCTCGGGCAGGCTTCCGTGCACTCGAACGCGGCATGGCATCGCCACGCGCCCGTGTCCTGGTCGGCCCAGTCGAGGATCGCGTCACGATCCGCGCCGCGCGCCTCCTCGAGCAGCCGCTGCGCGTACGCCAGGGCGGCGGGGCCCAGGTACGTGTCATCGGTCGCGGCGACGGGGCACGCCGAGAGACAGAGCCCGCACTCGATGCAGTCCTCGTAGCGCTCGTGCTCGTCGATACCGTCGGCCGTGCGGGACTCGGACAGGAACTCGCTCCCCCGCACGATCGGATGCGGCTCTGGGTAGCGCGCCACGAACGGCCCCATGTCGACGACCACGTCGTGGAGCACCGGCAGGTTCGCGAGCGGGTCCACGGTGACCGTGCCCGAGATGTCGGAGAGCTTCGTCACACACGCGAGCCGCTCCTTGCCGTTCACGCGGACCCCGCACGTGCCGCACGACGCATGGAAGCACGAATGCCGCAGCCCGAGCGTCAGGTCCTGGTGGAGCTGGATCCATCGCAGAGCCTCGAGCACCGTCGTGCGCTCGTCCACCGGCACGTCGTGCTCCTCGATGTGGGGCTGGTGGTCGCCGCGCTTGAATCGGTGCACGCGGAGCCGTCGAGTCGTGACAGCGTCGTCCGTCATGCCGCGAACGCCGCCGTGTGGGGGAGGAGCACCGTGTCTCGCGTGCGGCACGCGGTCTCGATGCCGAGCTTGCGGCTCACCACATCGGCGCAGACCTCGGCCATGCCCCGCAGCGTCGTGCCCTTCCCGCCGGTGATCGTGACGAAGCCTTCGACGCCGTCGTCGACCGCGTGGTCGATCGTCTTGAAGGTGCGGGAGAGCTCACGTCCCGAATCTGCATCGTCACGGGAACCGATCAGCGGACGAGCGGCGGACCAGGCAGAGCGATAGGGCGCCTCACGCACCGCCGGCACGAGCACCGACCCCTCGTCGATCATGCGTTGGACGTGGTCGGAGGGGACGCCGAGATCGTCGGGATCCTCGACCACCCACGAGCTCGTCCCGATGACGGACAGAGCGCGTTGGGGCACCACGATGTCCCCGTCTCCCGAGCTGTGGAGCCGGTTGATCACCATGTTGCAGAGCCGCCCTCGCACGGCGAGCATCACGCCGGGCGAGGGGCGGATCGGCACGTCGACCCCAGCCATGCGCGCGACCTGCTCCGACCATGGACCGGTCGCGTTCACGACGAGGTCGGCGCCGATGCGGGTCTCACGGCCGGTGACGAGGTCGCGCACCCGCGCCCCCGAGACGACCCCCGCCGCGAGCTCGAGGTCGATCACGTCGACCCAACTCAACAGGTCGGCCCCGTTCGCCTTCGCCGTGGCGAAGAACCGGAGCGGCATGCGCATCGCGTCCATCGTGGCGTCGGGTACGCGCACCGCGACCTTCAGCGCCGGGTTCAGCAGAGGTTCCAGGCGAAGTGCCTCGTCCGGCTGCAGCACCTGGGTCGGGATGCCGGTCTCCTCGCACCCCGCGAGGAAGCCGGGCAGGTACGTCATGTCCTCGTCGGTCACGCCCACGAACAGCCCGTCGTTCTCCTCGAAGGACCCGGGCGCGATGCGGCGGAGCAGCATGTTCTCCTCGATGCACTCCACCGCGGACTCCTGATCGTTCACGGCGTAGCGCGCCCCGCTGTGCAGCAGGCCGTGGTGGCGCCCGGTCGTGCCTGACGTGAACTCGCCGCGCTCGACGAGGGTCACGCGCGCGCCTCGGAGGGCCAGATCGTGGGCGAGGGCGCCACCGGTGCCGCCGCCGCCCACGATCAAGATGTGTGGAGTCGAGCCCGCACCCCCGTTCATCGGCGGATCATGCCACGATCAGGAGGATCGGGATCAGTCGTCCTCCCGTTCCTGGCCAGCCGCGAAGTCGCCGCGCTCCGGGGTGTCGGGGCGCTCGTCCTCGTCGGCCTGGCCCTCGCCGAACGTGCCCTTCTCGACCTCCTCGGGCTCGTGATGTTCCTGCTCCTGGCCCTCGGCGAAGTCGCCGTGGGTGTCGGTGTCGGGGTCGTGCTCGGCCTGCCCTTCGGCGAACGTGCCCTCGTGCTCGTCGTGTTCCTTCTCGCTCATCGCGACCTCCCGGCTCACTCGACCCAGTCGAAGGTGCGGGTCACGGCCTTCTTCCACATCGCGTACTCCTTCTCACGCTCGGCCGCGTCCATGACGGGTGTCCATTCCTTGTCCTTGCCCCAGTTGCCGCGCAGATCGTCGATCGTGCTCCAGAACCCCGTCGCGAGGCCGGCCGCGTAGGCGGCGCCGAGTGATGTGGTCTCGGCCACGGTCGGGCGGATCACCGGCACGCCGAGCACATCGGCCTGTGTCTGCATCAGCAGGTCGTTGTACACCATGCCTCCGTCGACCTTCAGCGAGGTGAGCTCGACGCCGGAATCGGCGTTCATGGCGTCGACCACCTCGCGGCTCTGCCACGCGGTGGCCTCGAGCGTGGCACGCGCGATGTGCCCGGCGTTGACGAAGCGGGTGAGTCCCGCGATCACGCCTCGAGCCTCGCTGCGCCAGTAGGGGGCGAAGAGACCCGAGAACGCGGGCACGAAGTAGACGCCTCCGTTGTCGTCGACGGTCCGCGCGAGCGCCTCGACGTCGGGTGAGGCGTCGATCATCTTCAGGTTGTCGCGCAGCCACTGCACCAGGGCACCCGTGATCGCGATCGAGCCTTCGAGCATGTATGCGGCAGGCTGGTCTCCGATCTTGTAGCCCACGCCCGTGATCAGCCCGTTCTTCGATTGCACCGCCTCCGTCCCCGTGTTCAGCAGCAGGAACGACCCGGTGCCGTACGTGTTCTTGGCCTCTCCGACATCGAAGCAGGTCTGGCCGAACAGGGCCGCCTGCTGGTCGCCGAGATCGCCGGCAACTGCGACGCCCGCCGCCGCGCCGACCGCCTCACCGTAGACCTGGCTCGAAGAGCGGATCTCGGGCAGCATCGAGCGAGGCACGCCGATCGAGTTCAGGAGATCGTCGTCCCAATCCAGCGTCTCGAGGTTCATCAGCATGGTGCGGCTGGCGTTGGTCACGTCGGTGACGTGCTGGCCACCGTCGACGCCGCCCGTGAGGTTCCAGATGCACCAGGTGTCGATGTTGCCGAACGCCAGTTCGCCGGCATCGGCTCGAGCCCGCGCCCCTTCGACGTTCTCGAGGATCCATCGGACCTTCGGGCCGGAGAAGTACGTGGCGATCGGGAGCCCCGTCTTCTCGCGGAAGCGGTCCTGGCCGCCGTCGGCGATGAGCTCGTTGCAGATCTGGTCGGTGCGTGTGTCCTGCCACACGAGCGCGTTGTGGATCGCCTGTCCCGTGGAGCGGTCCCACACCACCGTCGTCTCACGCTGGTTCGTGATGCCGATCGCAGCGATGTCGCCCGCCGACAGACTCGCCTTCGCGAGGGCGCCGGCGATGACCTCCTGGCTGCGGGTCCAGATCTCGGCGGGGTCATGCTCGACCCAGCCAGGCTTGGGGAAGATCTGCTCGTGTTCCTTCTGGTCGACCCCCACGACCTGGCCGCCGTGGTCGAAGATCATGAAGCGCGTGCTGGTCGTGCCCTGGTCGAGGGCTCCGACGTACTCAGCCATCTGGGGCCTCCTCCGTTGTCAGGCGTCGCCGACCCAAGTGTCGGCGACGCTTCGCAGCAACAGGTAGCTCGAGGTCGCGCCGGGATCCTGATGCCCGGCGCTGCGCTCACCGAGGTAGCTCGCCCGTCCCTTGCGGGCGACGAGCGGGATCGTGTCGGTCATGCCCTGCTCGGCGGCATCGGCCGAACGACGGAGCGCCGCGGGCAGGTCCGCTCCCTCTGCGATCGCGGCGGCGAACGCGTCACGGCCGGGGATCAGCGCATCGACCATCGTCTTGTCGCCGGGCTCCGCCTTCCCACGTGCCTGCACGCCCGAGACCGCGGCGGCGAGGGCGGCCGCCCAGTCGTCGGCCGTGATCGGATCCTTGCCGGCCGTCGCGATGCCGAGCTGCAGGAACAACGTGCCGTAGAGGGGCCCGCCGGCCCCGCCGACGGTCGAGACGAGGGTCATGCCGACGACCTTGAAGAGGGCGCCGACGTCGCCGGGCGGGGACGAGTCGAGCTTCGCCAACACCGCCTGGAACCCGCGATCCATGTTGATGCCGTGGTCGGCGTCGCCGATCGCGGAGTCCAGTTCGGTCAGGTAGGCCCTGTTCTCGGCGATCGTCGCCGCGAAGGCCTTCAGCCACGCCACGACGGCGTCGTAGGAGATGCCCGTGCCCTCGCTCATCTCGGCGCCGATCCCTCCGTTCCGCCCGCCGGGGGCGAGGGGTTCAGACCCCCCACCGCAGACCGGCCGTCTTCACGGGAGCGTCCCACAGCTGCGTGAAGTCGTCGCTCAGCTTCAGCAGCGTGATCGAGCACCCGGCCATCTCGAGCGAGGTGATGTACGAGCCGATCAGGTTCCGCGAGATCGTGATGCCGCGGCCCGAGAGGAACTTGTTGAGCTCGTTGTAGACCACGTACAGCTCGAGCATGGGTGTGCCGCCCATGCCGTTCACGAACGCCAGCACCTGGTCGCCCTTGCCGAACGGAAGGTCGTCGACGATCGCGGTCGCCATCATGTCGACGATCTCCGACGCCTGCTTCATCTTCATGCGCTCGCGCCCGGGCTCGCCGTGGATGCCGACGCCCATCTCGATCTCGTCGTCGCCCAGCTCGAAGGTTGGACTGCCCGCCGCCGGCACGGTGCACGACGTGAGCGCCATGCCCATCGAGCGGCCGTTGGCGTTCACCTCTCGGCAGATGTCGGCGACCTCCTTCAGGGGCCGCTTCTGTTCCGCGGCCGCACCGGCGATCTTCTCCATCAGTACGGTCGTGCCCACTCCCCGACGACCCGCGGTGTACAGGGAGTCCTGTACCGCCACGTCGTCGTCGACCACGACGGATTCGACCTCGGTGCCCTCGGCGCGACAGAGCTCCGCCGCCATCTCGAAGTTCATGACGTCGCCGGTGTAGTTCTTCACGATGTGGACGACGCCGGCCCCGCCGTCGACGGCCTTGGTGGCCGCTTCCATCTGGTCGGGGGTGGGAGAGGTGAACACCTCGCCGGGGCAGGCGGCGTCGAGCATGCCCGCGCCGACGAATCCACCGTGCATCGGCTCGTGTCCGGACCCTCCCCCCGAGATGAGGGCGACCTTGCCCTGCACGGGGGCGTCGGCCCGGGTGATGAAGTACGGGTCGTACGACACCTTCACGAGGTCGGGGTGGGCCGCCTCGATGCCCTGGAGCTCTTCCCGGACGACGTTCGCCGGGTCGTTGATCAACTTCTTCATGCGTGCCTCGCTTCCCGTCGCGGAGGGGCGGCGGGAGGGCTCACGGACCCCCCCGCCCGACCGTCTCTCAACCGAAGACCGCGTCGGCCGCCAGCGCGCCGAGCACGCCGCCGACGATCGGCCCGACGACCGGGATCCATGAGTAGGCCCAGTCGGAACTGCCCTTGCCGGCGATCGGCAGGATCGCGTGCATGATGCGCGGGCCGAGGTCGCGGGCGGGGTTGATCGCGTACCCGGTCGGTCCGCCGAGCGACAGGCCGATGACGAGGACCAGCAGGCCGACGGGCAAGGCGCCGGTCTCGAGCCACCCTCCCGTGGCGAGGTCCGCGGCGAAGACCTGCGGCACGATCGCGAGGATCCCGAACACCAGCATGAACGTGCCGACGATCTCGGTGATCAGGTTCGCGGCCGTGTTGCGGATCGCCGGCCCGGTCGAGAACACCGCGAGCTTCAGACCCGGGTCGTCGGTGTCGGCCCAGTGCACGAGGTATGAGAGGTACACGAGCAAGGCCCCGATCGCCGCGCCGAGGAACTGACCTGCGATCAGCGTCGGCACGTCGCTCCACTCGACCAGGTCGATCGAGGCGAGGCCGATCGTGACGGCGGGGTTCAGGTGCGCGACGCCGCCGCTCACCGCAACGCTCGCCAGCACGCCCATGAAGACCGCCATCCCCCATGCCCAGGTGACGACGATCCATCCGCCGTTCTGCGCCTTCGACTTGTTCAGCAGCACCCCGGCGACGACCCCGTCGCCGAGCAAGATCAGCACCGCCGTGCCGACCACCTCTCCGAGGAACATCTGAGCGACCACCCCCTCCGTACCGGGCCCCACCGTCGGGACCATGTCGAGGCGAGCCAACTCTGTTCGCAACAAGTTGTCAATAGTCCCGTCATACCGTCGCAACATCGACCATAGAGAACATCGTTCGGTATCGTCGAACACTCGAAAGTGGAAGTTGACACGGCCTGGAGGCGGTTCGATGGTGGCGGCGGTGACAGAACGGGCCGACGACGGGCGTGAGAGGGTGTTCGACGTGTACGACGCCACTACCATCCGGCGCTGGGTTCGCGGATGTGCCGACGAGATCGCCGCCAACCGGGACTTCCTGACCCAGCTCGACGCGGCGATCGGCGACGCCGACCACGGCATCAACATGGATCGCGGATTCTCGGCCGCCGTGACCGACCTCGACGCGACCTCCGACCTTCCCGCGGGTGAGCTGTTGATCCGGGTCGGGGGCACCCTGATCTATCGCGTGGGAGGCGCGGCCGGACCGTTGTTCGGCACGTGTCTGCGCCGGGCCGGGGAGGCGTTCGGCGACGTCGAGTCGTTCGATGCCGAGGACCTGCTGAAGGCGCTGCGCTCGGGCCTCGACGGCATCCAGGGGCTGGGGGCGGCGGAGGAAGGCGACAAGACGATCGTCGACGCCTACGCGCCGGCGCTCGCGGCGTTCGAGCGGGAGCTGCGCGCCGGCGGCGACGGGGGCACGGCGTCCCGCAAAGCGGCCGAGGCCGCGCGCGAGGGCATGCGTGCGACGGTGCCGATGCAGGCGCGCAAGGGCCGGGCCTCGTACCTCGGACCGAGGAGCGTGGGGCACCAGGATCCGGGGGCAACCTCGACCTCGTACCTGTTCGCTGCCCTCGCACGATCGTTGGACGGTGGTCGTTGACCGGTTCGGCACCGCGCAGAGGCACGATCCAGTCGGTCGAGCGCGCCGCCCGCATCCTCAAGGTGCTCGGCACGGGCACGTCGCGCATGGGCGTCACCGAGGTGGCCGAGCGTCTCGGGCTCGCGAAGGGCACGGCCTACGGCCTGTTGCGCACGCTCGAGGCGCAGGAGCTCGTGGAGCAGGATCCTGAGACCGACAAGTACCGGCTCGGGCCGGCGATGCTGCAGCTGGGGAACGCGTTCCTCGACAACCACGAGCTGCGGGCACGGTCGCTGCTGTGGGCCGACTCGCTCGCATCGCGGGTCGGCGACGCGGTGCGCGTGGGGGTGTTGCACGGGTCGAACGTGCTGATCGTGCATCACGTGTTCCGCCCCGACAACTCGGTGCAGATCCTCGAGGTAGGCGCCTCGATCCCGTGGCACGCGTGCGCTCTGGGCAAGGCCATCGTGGCGTATCTGCCGGAGGCATCGCGCCGGGCGCTGCTCGGGTCGGAGCTTGTGCCGCTCACCGGTCGCACGGTCACCGACCCCACCGTGCTCGAAGCGATGCTCGCCTCGGTGGCCGAGGAAGGCACCGCACTCGAGGACGGCGAGGCGATCGTCGGAGAGGCCGAGATCGCTGCACCGGTCTTCGACGACCGTGGCCACTCCGTCGGGGCGATCGGCGTCGTGGGCCCGGTCGAACGGCTCCTGCCCGAGGGGCGGCACGCCGCCGCGGTCGTCGCGGCGGTGCGCGAGACATCGCGGGGTCTCTCCCGCGACATGGGCGCCGGTCGCGTCGGCGCGAGGAGCGGGGCTGCCCGTCGATAGGTCGATAGTGTGGTGTCCGGACATGGGGCGCCGACGATAGGCTCCCGCCGATGAGCGAAACCCCCCGGTACGTCACGGTCGAGGACTACCTGCCGGTCGCGCGCGCCGCGATCGCCGCGGACGTCTGGGATTACTACGAAGGCGGGGCCGGCGACGAGCGGACGCTCGCGGAGAACCGACGCGCCTTCGACCGGTGGATGCTGCGCCCCCGGTTCCTTCGGGGCGCGGGGTCTCCCGACACCTCGACCGGCATCCTCGGCTCGACGTTGCGGTTCCCGGTCGGTGTGGCGCCGTGGGCCTACCAGCGACTCGCGCATCCCGACGGGGAGCTCGCCACCGCTCGGGCGGCGGCCGCCGTCGGCACCGTGATGGTCGTGTCCTCGACCGCCGAGTCCTACCTCGAGGATGTCGCGGCCGCGAGCGACGGCCCGAAGTGGTGGCAGCTCTACGTGGCGGAGGATCGTGGATTCACCGAGGCGATGCTCCGGCGCGTGGTCTCGGCGGGATACGAGGCGATCTGCTGGACCGTCGATTTCGTCGTCAACGGGCTGCGGCACCGCGACACGCGCAGCGGGTTCGTGATGCCGATCGGCATCGGAGCGAGCGACTACCTGTTCGACGCGTCGATCACGTGGGACGACCTCGGCTGGATCAAGGATCGAGCACCCGGGGTGCCCGTGATCGTCAAAGGTCTCCTCACCGCGGAGGACGCCGAGCTCGCCGTGCAGGCGGGCGCCGACGCGATCGTCGTCTCGAACCACGGAGGGCGCCAGCTCGACCGGTCGCCGGCGGGGCTCGACGCCCTGCCCGAGGTGGCGGCGCAGGTCGCGGGACGGGTGCCGGTGCTGATGGACGGTGGCGTTCGGCGCGGTACCGATGTGCTCACCGCCTTGGCGCTGGGCGCGAGCGCGGTGCTCGTTGCACGCCCGACGATCTGGGGTCTCGCAGCCGATGGGGAAGCGGGGGTCGCGGGTGTGCTCGAGATCCTCCGTGCAGAGTTCGAGAACGCGATGGCGCTGACCGGGTGCCGCTCGGTCGACGAGATCGGCCGGGCGCTCGTGACGCCTGCACCGTAGTCGGTCGGTCCCGCGAGCGCTGTCTGGGACCATCTGGGGATGAGCGGATACGACCTCCACACCCACTCCACCTTCAGCGACGGCACGGAGACGCCCACCCACAACGTGAGGCTCGCGCTCGAGCGCGGCATGGCCGGCCTCGGCGTCACCGACCACGACACGTTCGCCGGCCTCGACGAGGCGGCGGCCGCGGCCCACGGCACCGGTCTCGAGATCGTGCCCGGCATCGAGTTCTCGGCCGAGTACGACGGGGCCAGCCTGCACGTGCTCGGCTACTGGGTCGATCCCGCCCACGAACCTCTGCAAGAGGAGCTGAAGCGGCTCACCGACACCCGGTTCCGGCGCGGCGAGATGATGATCGAGAAGTTGCAGGAGGCGGGCTACGAGATCTCGTTCGACGACGTGCGGCAGATCGCGGGCGACGACCTGATCGCTCGCCCCCACGTCGCACAGGCCATGGTCGAAGCGGGCATCGTCGAGACCGAGAAGGAAGCCTTCGATCGGTACATCGCCGACGGTGGCCTCGCGTACGTGCCGAAGCATGCGTTGCACCCGGTCCAGGCCCTGCGGCTGATCGGCGATGCGGGGGGCGTCTGCGTGCTCGCCCACCCCGCGATGTGGAAGGGCAACGGTTCCGTGCCCGATGAACTGATCGAGGAGATGGCCGAGGGTGGCATGGTCGGACTGGAGGTCGACCATCCCGACCACGACGAGGCCACCCGCGCCTCCTACCGAGCGATGGCCGAACGTCTCGACCTGGTGCCGACGGGGTCGAGCGATTGCCACGGGGCCCGATACGGATTCCGGCTCGGGTGCAACACGACGCCGGTCGAGCTCGTCGACGAGCTGAAGCGGCGCGCGGGCCGCTGAGCCCTCGTCCGGCCCGCGGGTGCGTCTACGATGCCCACCGTGACCGATCCGGCGCTCGAGATGGTGTTCTTCGACATCGGTGGAGTGATGTACGACGACACGGTGTACGCGCGCTCGTGGCGGAGTGCCCTGCGCGAGTCCGGCGCCGAATTCACCGACGAGGAGTTCGACCTCGAGTACGCGGCAGCCCGGGCAGAGCAGTCGGAGTCCTTCCGACGTCGGCTCACGACGCGGTTCCTGGGCTCCATCGACGACCTCACCGCCGTCGAGGCGCGCGCCGCGCGCTACTGGGCATATCCGCCCACCGCGCTCTACCCCGACGTCGTGCCGTGCCTCGAGGCGCTCGAGGGACGCTTCCGGCTCGGGGTGATCGCGAACCAACCGTCGTCGGTGCGACGGGCGATGGAGCGCGACGGCCTGACGCGGTTCTTCGAGGTCTGGGGCGTGAGCGACGACCTCGGCCTGCAGAAGCCCGACCCTCGGCTCTTCTCGCACGTGCTCTACACCGCAGGCGTGTCGCCGGCGCGCTCGGTGATGCTGGGCGACCGTCTCGACTACGACGTGTGTCCGGCGAAGGCCGCGGGCATGCGGGCGGTGTGGGTGCTCCGCGGGGAGGCGCCCGACGAGCCCACCCAAGCGCAGCTCTCGCAGGCCGACGCGTCGATCGACGATCTCGGCGAGGTTCCCGCGTTGCTCGTCTCCTGGTCGTAACGTCGGGCCATGCACGTCGTGATCGTGGGGGGAGGCGCCGCCGGACTGAACGCGGCGCGGGGGCTGCAGCAGCGGCTGCGCTCGGGAGGGCATTCCCTCACCGTGGTCTCGACGGAGAACGTCTTCCTCTACCAGTCGCTGCTACCGGAAGCCGCGGGGGGAACGCTCGAGCCCCGTCACGTGGTCGTACCGCTGCGTTCGGCGCTCCGACACGCCCGGGTGGTCGTCGGCGACGTCGAGCGGGTCGACGTCGGGCACCGGCTGCTGCACCTGCGGGGCGTCGACGGTGACCGGTTCGAGTTGCCGTACGACCAGCTCGTGCTGGCACCGGGGTCGCGCTCGCGCACGCTGCCCGTGCCCGGACTCGCGGCCCACGGCATCGGGTTCAAGACGCTCGGCGAGGCGATCCTGCTGCGCAACCACGTGTTGTCGAGGCTCGAGGCCGCATCGCAGCGTCCGCCGCGCGACCCGCGGCGCCGGGCCGCCCTCACGTTCGTGTTCGTGGGGGCAGGGTACGCCGGGGTCGAGGCCCTGGGGGAGCTCGAGGACCTCTGCCGATGGGCCCTGAAGCACATGCCGGAGATCGGACCCGATGAGCCGCGCTGGGTGCTGGTCGAGGCACTCGATGAGATCCTTCCCGAGATCGGCGGCGATCTCGGGACGTGGGCCGCGCGGGAACTGGCCGAGCGGGGCATCGAGATCAAGACGGACACGCGTCTGGACTCGGTCGAGGGCGGGGTGGTGCGGCTGAGTGACGGGGAGACGTTCCCGGCGGAGACGCTCGTGTGGACCGCAGGCGTCAAGCCCGAACCGCTCGCGGCACTCTCCGACCTACCCGTCGACGATCACGGCAGGCTGCGGGTCGACGCCGCGATGCGCGTGCAGGGGTTCGAGGGCGTGATCTGGGCGGCGGGCGATGCCGCGGCCGTGCCGGACCTCGTGACCGGCGGGTTCTGCCCGCCGTCGGCGCAGTACGCGACGCGGCAGGGCAGGCGGCTCGCGGCGAACGTGCTCGCGACGATCGAGGGCCGCGACGTGGAGCCCTTCCGGTTCAAGGCGTTGGGGGCGTTGTGCTCACTCGGGCGGTACCGGGGGGTCGCCGTCGTCATGGGTGTGCATCTGCGCGGGTTCCCGGCGTGGTTCGTGACCCGCTCGTACCACCTGCTGCAGCTGCCCACGCTGAACCGGAAGGTGCGCGTCGTGCTCGATTGGACGCTGTCGCTGTTCTTCCCACGCGACGTGGCGGCGCTGGGGTCGCTGCACGACCCGACGGAGGCGTTCGAGAGAGCGTCGGAGGGATAGCCCCGGGGGGTTTGGGGCCGGGTGTCGAGAGCGGCGACCCGAGCCGACTCGGCAGGGAGCCTCGTCGCCACTCGGCAGGGTGTCCGCAGCACCCCCTGCGACGGAACACGGAAGCCCTTGCCCAAGTCACCGGAACGCGAGCAAGGCAGGCGCTGCCGTTGGCGCCGACCCGGGCCGGGCCCTACGCGCCCTTGCGGCGCTGTTTCTGCAGCTCGCTCGCGGCCTTCAGCGCCTTGTGGCTCCGTGCGATGTCGGGCATCTCAGCGCCGCTCGCGAGCTCCTCGGCGGCCCACCGCGTGAGGTCGCGGATCGACACGATGCCGACCACTCGCCCCCGGTCGACCACCGGCAGGTGACGGATGTTCCGCGCCACCATGTGCTCGGCGGCGTCGGCGAGGTCCATCTTGGGGGCCACGGTCTCGAGGTCGCGCCGGGTCATGCCGTGCGCCACCTTCACCGAGTGGGGATCACCGCCTGCGGCCACCAGGTTCACGATGTCGCGCTCGGTCACGATGCCGGCGAGCTTCTTCCCGTCGAGCACCACCACCGACGAGATGCCGTTCGTGCGCATCGTCTTGGCGACGTCGGCGAACGTGTCTTCGGCGTCGGCCGTCTTCACGTCGGTATGCATCACGTCGGCGACCTGCATCGTTGCCTGCCTCCTCGAGGAAGGGCTCGGAACCTTTGGAGGCGGTCAGCCTACCGCGTCGACAGGCTCGGCCGTCGTAGAACCGTTCCGTGCACGGCATCAGGGCTCTCGTCGTCTCGCTCATGCTCGCGGTGCTCGTGCCGTCGTGTTCGATGAGGCATGCCACGGTGGGCGTGCGGGCGAACCGCGAAGGCGAGGCCGTGATCCTGGCGCCGCAGTGCGCAGACGAGCGCATCGAGGCCGTGCAGGTCGCCGATCTCGACGGACCCGTGCGGTGGCGGATCGAGGGAGGCGGGAGCGCGGTCGTCCCCGTCTTCGTGGTCGGTGTCGTGCCGCCGTCGATGCGCGAGCGCGATCCGCTCGAGGGCGTGCTCGATCCGGACGACGCCTACGTCGCCACCGTGGAGTACGCGGGCTCGATGCCCGACACCGAGGTGGAGTTCCGCACGGCGAGCCTGTCGCCCGACCGGGTGATCGACGACGAGGGCGTCTACCGCACGCGACAGGAGTTCATCGAGGAAGCCGACCTCGGTTGCGCGGGGGGCTGGCTCTGGGTGGCCGCAGCGATCGGCATCGTTGTGCTGCTCGCCGTTGCCGCCGGCAGCGTCTGGGTGATCGTGCGCACGCTCCGGAAGGCCAAGCGCTTGCGCGAGGCGGAGGCGACCCCGGACCGTCCCGATCTCAGTGGTCGCTGACCCCCGAGAAGTGGAACTCGTCGACCTTCAGTGCAGGTACGCGTGAAGCGCTGAAGAAGAACTCGCTCGCGAGGTGCGCCTCGCGCCCGACCATCGAGACGCTCGAGAGCGCCCCGAGGATCGACTGCGTGAACCGCAGGTTGCGCACGGGCCCGACGACCTCACCGTGCTCGATCAGGAACGTCCCGTCGCGCGTCATGCCCGTGATCGACGATTCCATCGGGTTCACGATGTTCGAGTAGTGGAACCTGGTCACGAGGAGTCCTCGCTCCGTGGAGCGGACCATCTCCTCGACCGTCGCGTCGCCGGTGCCCATGAACAGGTGCAGCGGGAAGGGTCCCTCGGGGTTCGGCGACGGCAGGCCGTGGCCGGTCGACGGGCGGCCAGCTTCCTTGCCGGTGCGCCGGTCGTACACGACGCCGCGGAAGACGCCGTCGCCGACCAAATCGACCCGCTGTTTCGGGGTGCCTTCGAAGTCGAACGGCACCCCGAGCGTGCGGGGGTCGGTGCCGTCGTCCCAGATCGACACCGACGGCGCCGCGACCTGCCGGCCTTCCTTGCCGTCGAAGCAGGAGCGTCCCTCGATGTAGGCGCGCCCGGCGAAACCCACCCATGCGAGGAAGCCCACGAGCGTCGCCGTGGCGGCGGGCTCGAGCACCACGGTGTACGTCCCGGCGTCGAGCGCCCGCGGAGAGGCGGACCCGACCGCCTTCTCGTTGGCTGTGCGACCGATCGCGCCGGCGTCGATCGGGCCGGTCGAACCCGCGAAGACCTCGGCGAACCCGCTGCCGCCGTCAGGCCCGGAGACGACCGTTGTGAGCGAGGCCAGCGTCGACGGCGCCCAGCAGAACTGGCCCTCGCTGTTCGCGAGCCCCAGCTCGACGGCGATCGTCTCGTAGGCGCCGGCCGCCCTGCAGTCGGGGGCGCACGCTCCGATCAGCTGCGCGACTGCGTCCGCCCGCATCGCGGGTGAGGCCGAGGCGGTGTCCTCGAAGAACCGATCCACGTCTGGGGCGGGCGCGGGCGGTGCGAGCCCCGGCCACTGAGGGTCGGCCGCGACGACCTCCGCCATCTCGAGCGCGCTGCGGGCGGCGGCTAATGCGCCCTCGGGTGTGGCCTCGTTGGAGGCAGCCACCCCGACGTGGCCGCTCTTCACGACGCGCACACGCAGCCCGGTGTCCTCGCGCGCGATGCTCTGGTGGATCTCCGAGTTCGCGAACCGGGTGAGCCCGCCCGATTCGTGCATCAGCAGCACCTCGACCCCGTCGGCGCCCCGCAGCTCCAGGGCGCCGCCGGCGATCCGACGGAACGAGTCGGGGCCGAGCACGCCCCCGGCACCGCTCACCCGCGCACCCCCACCTGCACGTTGTGGAACCGCGCCGGGGAGGCCCCGTGCCCGACCCGGCCCACCTGTCCGGGCTGCCCCTTCCCGCAGTTCGGCGTGCCCCACACGACCCAGTCCTCGGCGCCACCGATCGCGTCGCACGACCCCCAGAACTCCGGGGTGATGCCCGTGTAGTTCGGGTTCTTGTACGGGGTGGCGAGGGCGCCGTGCTCGATGCGCCACGCCTGCTCGCATCCGAACTGGAAGTTGATGCGCTTGTCGTCGATCGACCACGAGCTGTTCGTCGTCATGAAGATGCCTCGATCCGTGTCGCCGATGATCTCGGAGAGGGTTCCCTCACGGGGCTCGATCGAGATGTTCGTCATGCGGATCAGCGGCAGGTGGCTCCACCCGTCGGCCCGGCTCGTGGCGTTCGAGGTCTGGCCCACGACGCCTGCGGTCTCGCGGCTCGACAGGAAGTTCTCGAAGATGCCGTCGACGATGATCGGCACGCGCTGGGCCGGCACGCCTTCGTCGTCGAAGCCGAAGGTGCCGAGCCCTCCCGGCAGCGTGGCGTCGGCCGTGATCGACACCAGGTCGCTCGCGTACCGCACCTTCCCCCGGTCGTCCGGTGAGAGCCACGACGACCCGGCGTAGGCCTCCTCCATGCCGAGCACGCGGTCGAGCTCGATCGGGTGGCCGATCGATTCGTGGATCTGCAGCTCCATCTGACCCGAGTCGAGCACCAGGGTCGTGACCTCGCTCGGGCACTCGGGCGCGGAGAGCAGCGCCACGGCCTCGGCACCGATACGTTCGGCCTCCTCGATCAGGCCCAACGTGCGGATGTGCTCGTAGCCGGCCGCCTTCACGTGTCCGCGGAACGAGTTCGGATAGCTGCGCCGCTGCATGTCACCGTCGGCGACCGCGACGGCCTCGATGCCGCCGCCCGAGTTCGTGATCACCTGCTCGATCGCGGCGCCGTCGCTCGAAGCGAACCAGGTCGAGCGGCGGAAGAAGTCGAGGCCGGCCTCGGCGAAGGAGAGTCCGGGCACACCCTGCATCACGCGCGAGGCCTCCATCAGCAGGGCGACCTTCTCCTCGAGCGGCACGGTGAAGGGGTCCTCCTTCACGGGCGTGCGCCACGAGGCCGTGGCCGGGTCCACCGGCGTCAGCGAGACCGCGTCGCCGGGCAGGCGCTGCGCGGCTTTGGCCATCTCGACGGCGAGCCGCGCGGTGCGAGCGATCTCGGCGTCATCGAGCCGGGCGGTGGCGGCGAAGCCCCAGCGCCCGCCCACCAGCACCCGGATCCCGACCCCCGTCGATGTCGAGCGGTCGATGCCCTCCATCTCCTGGTTGCGGACGGTGAGCGACTCGCTCTCGTCGGTCCCGGCGCGCGCATCGGCGAGATCGGCGCCCGCCGATCGTGCGGCGTCGACGGCCATCTTCGCGACGTCGAGCACGCGAGCCTCCCTCCGGTCCGGAACGTATCGGCCCCGGGCCGAGGACCCGGACGACGCGGGGCATCGTACCCGGTGCGACCCACGGATACCCGGTCACGATGGAGATGACACGGGAGGTGTGGCATGGACGGACAGCGGCATGGGTTCACCGAGGAGCAGGCCCTCGCTTCGGCGGCCGAGATCGGCCTCGATCTGAGCACCGCGCCCTTCGACGTCGAGCAGTTCCGACGGGGCATGGAGGTGGAACTGGAACACGGGCGCCGCGATCCTGTGACCGACGTCACCGATGACGACCCGCTGGTCACGGCCAAGATCGCGTGGGCGCACCTGAAGGAGTTCCCCGACTACTACGACCGGCTGGAGCGCATGGAGGCCGAGGCAGAGGCGACCTGAAGACGGCGTGACCCGAACGTCGGACCGGCGGGTTGGTGGGCTCGCGGGCCCGGGTGGGAAGATGCCCGCCCGAGTCGACGACGCCTGAGGAGGACCTTCCGTGCCGGTCGAACGCGCCGACGATCACCCCACCTTCGAGCTGGGCGGCAACACCGTGACCAGCCTCGCTGCACCGAGCCGTGGTGCCGATGAGGCGGCGTTGTTCCGCATCTCCGTGCCTCCTGGTGGCGGCCTGCCGGCTCACCACCACGATCACCTCGACGTCTTCGCGGTGGAAGCCGGTGGCGGAACGTTCCACATCGACGACGCGTCGTTCGAGCTGTCAGCGGGCGACTCGGTCGTCGTGCCGGTCGGTGCCGTGCACTACCTGGAGGCCGGCGACGCCGGCGCGACGATCGTGGTGACGATGCTCGCCGGCACGAAGCTGGTGCGGGCCGACGACGGCACCGAGATCGTCCCGCCCTGGGTGGGCTGATGGCGCGCGCCACCTACGTCGCCGACGTCACGCTCTTCGACGGGCTGCGGGTCCGACGCCGGCAGGGCGTGTTGATCGAGGGAGAACGCATCGTCTGGACGGGGTCGCACGTTCGGGCGCCCCGTACCACCCGCGCCGCCCGCGCCGTCGACGGGACCGGCCGCACGCTTACCCCTGGCCTCGTCGACTGCCACGTGCACCTCAACTTCGACGGGGGCGCAGACTTCGCTGCGGAAGCCGCCGAGATGGGCCTGGCCCTCGCGACGATCAAGGCGACGGCGAACGCCGGGAAGCACCTCGGGGGCGGCGTGACCACCGTGCGCGACCTGGGCGGACTCGGCACGTGCGAGCTGGCCTGGGCGATCGACCGGGGCGTGGTCCCGGGGCCTCGGTTGGTGGCGGCGGGTCGGGCCCTCACGATCACCGGGGGTCACGGGCACAACGTGGCCTTCGCGCGCGAGGTCGACGGCGCCGATGCGGTCCGCAGGGCTGTGCGCGAGGAGATCAAGTCGGGGGCGAGGGCGATCAAGGTCGTGGCGACCGGCGGAGTGCTGACCCCCGGGATCGGCGCCACGTTCACCGCGTTCACGCCCGAGGAGATCGGCGCCGCGGTCGACGAGGCACACTCGTGGGGCAGGGGTGTGGCGGCACACGCGATCGGCGCGGAGGGCGTGACGGGCGCGGTCCGGGCCGGGGTCGACTCCGTCGAGCACTGCGTGCAGCTCACGAGGGCGACCGCCGCGCTGATGGCCGAACGCGGCACGTTCCGGGGGCCGACGTTGTCGGCGGCGTTCGGCATGGTGGAGCACCCGGCCGAGGTGCCCGACTATGCCCTCGAGAAGATCCATTCGGTGCTCGACGATGCCGAGCGGGCGCAGACGCTCGCGCTGCGGATGAAGGTGCGCCATGTCTGCAGCACCGACGCGGGCACCCCGTTCAATCCGCACGGGAACGCGCCGGTCGAGCTCGCGCGCTTGGTCGCATGGGGCATGCGCCCGCTCGACGCGATGGTCGCGGGCACCTCGAGCGGCGCTGAGCTGCTCCGAGTGCCCGACGTCGGACACGTGCGCGAGGGTGCCCTCGCCGATCTCGTGCTCTACGACGCGAACCCCGTCGACGACATCGCCGCGCTGCAGCGGCCGCGCGCCGTCTGGAAAGGCGGCGAGGTGGTTGCCGGGAGGGCGGTCCGGTGAGCTTCCGCGACGAGGCGCTCGAGGCCAACGCGGTCTACGCGGCGGGCTTTCCCGTCGGCGACCGGCAGGCCCCGCCGACGCGGCGGGTCGCCGTGCTGGCGTGCATGGATGCCCGCCTGCGCCCCGAGGACGCGCTCGGGCTCTCGCTCGGTGAGGCCCACGTGATCCGCAACGCCGGTGGGCGGGTCACCGACGACGTGGTGCGGTCGTTGGTGCTGTCCTCGGCGGTGCTCGGCACGCGGCAGGCGGTCGTGATCCATCACACGGACTGCGGTCTGCTGGGCGCGAGCGACGCGGCGTTGCGTGCGCGCGTGACCCAGGTCACCGGGGAGGACGTCGGCGACCTCGGCTTCCTGCCGTTCGACGACGCCCACGGCGCCCTGATCGACGACGTGCGGGCGATCGAGAACGACCGGCGGCTGACCTTCGGATCCGTGAACGGCTTCCTGTACGACGTGACCACGGGGCGGCTGCGCGAGGTCTCGCCGGGCTAGCGCTCGACGGCCAGCGCGTGCTCCAGCGCCGCGACGCCGCGGGCGAGCTGCGCGAGCTCCCGCTGCGGAAGGCCCGCCAGCAGGGTGCTGAACGCCTCCACGCGTCGCCTGCGACCCTCCAGCATCGCGTCGCGACCGCGCTCGGTCGCCTCGACCCTGACCGCGCGGGCGTCGTCGGGGTCGGGGGAGCGGGAGACGTAACCGTCGCGCTCGAGGCCGTCGACGAGTCGGGTCATCGTCGGCGGCTCGACCTGCTCCAGGTGCGCGAGCTCGCCGATGCGCTGCGGTCCCGCGAAGACGAGCACCGAGAGCGCGGACAGGCGCGGGGCGGAGATGCCCAGTGCCTCGTCCTCCACGCGCAAGCGGCGCAACAGGTGGATCGCGGCCGAGTGCAACCGATCGGCCACCGCATCCACGTCTCGCGCTGGGGAAGTGCGTCCTGGCGTGGTCACCGCGCGTACGCTGGCATATTTAGTTAGGCTACGCAAATAGAAACCGAGGGGGCCTCCGATGGCAAGCACATCCGATGGGTTGTTCGCGGCGATCGAGGCGGGCGACGTCGCGCGGGTGCGGGCGATGGTGGACGACGACCCGTCGCTCGCGTCGGCGCGTGACGCCGAGGGCGTCTCTGCTCTGATGCGGGCGCGCTACCGGCTCGACCGGAGGATGATCGAAGTGCTGCAGTCGCGGGTAACGGAGATGGACCTGTTCGAGTCGGCCGCCGCCGGCGACCTCGACCGGCTCACCGAGCTGCTCGCCTACGACCCGGCCTCGATCGACGGGCGCAGCGCCGACGGCTTCACGGCATTGCACTTCGCCGCGTTCTTCGGCCGCCCGGACGCTGCACGGCTGCTCGTCAACCACGCGGCCGACGTCGACGCCCGCGGCACCGGCTGGATGATCGGCACTCCCTTACATTCCGCGGCGAGCGGCAGCCACGCCGAGGTCGTCGGCGTGTTGCTGGAAGCGGGCGCCGATCCGAACGCGAGGCAGTCGGGTGGGTGGACGCCGTTGCACGCGGCGGCACGAGGCGGCGACGTCACGAGCGTCACCCTGCTCCTCGCCTCGGGTGCCGACCCGGAAGCCACGAACGACGAGGGCACGAGCGTGCTCGAGATGGCGCGGGGGAGCGGCGATGTGCCCACGGCCGCGGCGATCACGGCCGCCCTGGAACGCTGATCGCTCGCTCAGACGGCGTCCGTGAGCACCCGGCGCGTCCGGCCCTGTTCGATCGGGGCCACGCACCGTACCCACTCCGAACCATCGTGAACCCCGCGCGGGCCGTCATCGATGCCGACCAAGCCCGCTCTGCCGGGGACCGGTCGGAAGCCCAAGACAGCTTCAGCGGCAGGGATACTCGGCGAAGATGTACTCCTGCGCATCGGAGTCGCACGGGTTCCCGCGGCCGAAGATGATGCGACCGACGGTGACGTCGGCGACGCACCAGAAGACCGTCTTCTCGTTCGGTCGACCGAACTCCGGGTGGCGACAGATCGAATCCGGCTTCGTCTCGTGGTCGCTCAGGATCTCGCGCATCGTCGCGGCCGTGACCGAGCCCGGTGGCCGAGCGGCGATCAGTTCGCGTGCCCGTCCGTACCGGATCGCGGAGTGCTCCGCGTAGGCGGGGTCGCCTTCGAACGGGAGCATCCGGTTGCAGACGTAGTGGTTCGTGTGCACGAGGTGCCCCGCGTCATCGAGGCCCGTGACCTCGGCGTCGGTGGCGCTTCCCTCGACGTTGGCGACGCCGTCGTCGGCGCTCGTGAGCACGTTGTTGTAGCTCGACGCGCGGTCGTGTCGCAGCGACATCGACACCATCTCGTCGAGGGTGCGGGCCCGCATCATCTCGAGCACCTGATGGGAGCGTGAGATGCCGAGCTGCTCGTCGTTGGGCGAGAGCTCGTTGCCGGTGAGTGAGAGCCCGGCCGAGTTCCAGCCGACGGAGAGCCACGGCACGCCGCCGAGCTGGAAGATCGTCGGGTCGCCCGCGACCTGCTTCTCGATCGCGACGATGTGCTCCTCGGCGGCGGGGCGCAGGTCGTTCGTGTGGCCGACGAGCAGGTGGCCGTCGGCGGTCGCGCTCGGTCCGGCCACGACGTCGCTGCACCGGCCCTGCGTCGCCTTCCGGCGCGGTTCGTACCAGAGCTCCTCGATCGAGGCCGCGAAGAGGTCGAGCGGGTCGATGCCCGCGGCTTCCGCGATGCCTTCCAGCTCCTCGACGAGCCAGGGGAGCCGCGGCTCGGTGAACGCGAGGTACTCCCTCGCCAGGGCGCGCTGCTCCTCGACCGTGCGCCCCGCGGGCAGGTCGTCGAAGACGTGTACCGCCTCGGCATGGATACGGTCGCGGGCGGTCTCCCCGAGCTGGCGACCCACCTCGAGGTGGTTCGGTGCGGAGACCCGGATGACGTCGATGCGTGGCGGAGGGGTCACGTCGTCAGCTCCCCGATGAGCGACGCGAACGCGCCGACGTAGGCGTCGACGTCACCCTCGGTGGCCGGCACGGCGCAGGTCGGGCCGGCGCCGACGATCGCCTCCCAGACGCCGCGGTTCGCGAGGTACACGCGGATCAGGCGCCGCAGCGGCACGTCGAGGGCCTCGTAGGCCTCGTCGGCATCGCGCGGCATCGTCGGCGTGAACGTATAGCCCGAGCGCGGCCAGAAGCGGTGGGTCGTCCAGGGGAGTCCGGCGCTCGACACCGCTGCCTCGATGCCGTCGGCGAGGCGGGCGCCGAGCGCCTGCGTGTGCGCGTACGCCTCGGGCGTGAGGACCTCGCCCATCGTGGCCTTCGCGGCCGCCATCGACAGCGGGTTGCCGAACAGCGTGCCGCCCGTCGCCACCACCCGCTTCTCGTCGTCGCGGCCGGCAGGGCGGCGCAGCGTCTCGGCGACCTCGTCGGTCATGCCGTACGCCCCGAGCGGCACGCCGCCGGCGATCGACTTCCCGATCGAGACGATGTCGGGCTGCAGCGACCACATCGCGGTGAGTCCGCCTGGGCCGACGACCTGCGTGTGGGTCTCGTCGTAGCAGAGCAGGGTGCCGGTCTCGCGGGTCGCGGCGCGCACCGCTTCGTGGAACCCGGGCTCGGGCACGAGTAGGCCGATCGCGTTCGTGAGCGCCGGCTCGGTCGTCACGATCGCGATCTCGCGCGTCTGGAGCGCGGAACGCAGCGCCCGCGCGTCGTTGAACGGCACCATCACGACCTTGTCCGTGACGTCGCGCGGCAGCCCGGCTTCCTCGGGCACGAGCCTGCCGTCCTCGACGGCGACGAGGCCCTCGTCGAAGTGCCCGTGGTACTTCCCGCCGAAGAACAGCACCTTCTCGCGCCCGGTCATCACCCTGGCCACCCGGATGGTCTCGAGGTTCGCGTGGGTGGCGCTCAACGTGAACTGCCATCGCGGGAGCCCGTACCGTCGTCCGAGCTCTTCCGCGACCCAGATCGAGTCCTCGTTCGGCAGCAGGAACTGCGACCCGGCCGCGATGCGGCGGGAGACCGCCTCGACGACCGGCTCGGGGCCGTAGCCGCCGAACATCGACATGTCGGCGATGTTGAAGTCGGCGTACTCGTTGCCGTCGACGTCTCGGAACCGAGCCCCCTTGGCATCGTCGACCCAGAGCGGCGGGTGATCGTAGGAAGTGCGGAGCCATGACATCGGCACGCCGTTGGGCATCACCCGTTCGGCGCGGTGCCAGGTCTCGATGCAGCGCGGATGGGTCTCGATGAACCGGGAGTCCTCGCGTGCCTTCAGCTCCGCGACCTTGGCGGGGTCGATGCCGCGCGCGCTCATGCGGGTACGTCTACCACGCGAAGGCTTCCAGGGACCCGTGGCCCGTCCCCGCGAGCGTGGCGTCGGGCGCGATCACGGCGGGGGCCAGCGCAGGATCGGCGAGCGAGCGCGCGCGGGTGGGACGGCACCCGACCCCCTCGGCTGAACAGGCGAGGTTCACCCTGAAGATCGTGCCGGCCTGCGAGGTCACGACTGCGCGGTTGCCCTCGACCACCGGCGTGAACAGCGGTGCCGACGTCAGGTCGTAGACGCCGATCGGCTCACATCGAGGGTCGTCGCAGGTCGGTGCGAACACCCAGAGACGTCCACGATCGTCGCCGACGAGCACTCGGTCGCCCGCGACCGCCGGAGGGCTCGTCGCCCCGGTCGCGAACGGCGCACCCGGCACGAACGGCGCCCGCCACTCCGGGTCGCATCGTCCCGTGCACGACAGGGAGAACGCCATCAGTTGCCCGCGCGCCACCGCGTACGCGACACCGTCGCCGATCGCGACCGACGTCGCGGGGCCGTCGGTGCGGCCTGTCCACACCGGCCGGCAATCCTCGCCACAGACCGCGGGATAGGCGGCAACGCCGCCGCGCGTCGACGAGGACGCCACGATCACGAGACCGCCGCCGAGCGCCGGCGGCCCCGACGCGGGCCGCCCCGGCACGTCGGCGCTCCACGCGGCAGGACATGCGAGGTCCTCGCTCGCGCATCCCACGGGGAAGGCGTAGAGCTCGTCGGACGTGACGTAGACGAGGTCGAAGTTCGCCGCCGGCTGGGAGACGGTGCCGTCGCCCGCGACGCCGACCCACTCCGGGGAACAGCCTTCGCCGTCACAGGTCGAGGGGAACGCGTAGAGCTGACCTTCCGAGGACCCCACGAAGACTCGCTCGTCGCGGACCGTCGGCACCGAGAGCGGTCCGTCCGGCACCACGCCGCGCCAGCTCGGGGCGCACCGGTCGGCGTCGACGGGGCAAGAGACCGGGAACGCGGTGAGCTGATCACCCGCCACGAAGAGCTGCCCGCCGTCGATCGCGAGGCCGCTGACCGGGCCGGTGATCGTCGCGCGCCACTCGGCGGACGGGCTGCCGGTCGCGGCCGTCGGCCGGGGTTCCTGGTCGGCGGCGCGCAGCATC
This sequence comes from Actinomycetota bacterium, assembly GCA_035697485.1. Lineage (NCBI taxonomy): Bacteria > Bacillati > Actinomycetota > Actinomycetota bacterium. Next base: position 70,274 of record DASSCU010000063.1, on the reverse strand, counting down.
CGGATCGCACCGCCGACCACGAGCAGGCCGAGCGCCGTCGCGAGCAGCGCGAGGGCGACGCGCTTCGTCGTCTGCCGATGCCGGTCGTAGGTGGCTCGCAGGTGGCCGAACACGGCGCACATCGTGGCGCAGGCGAGGGTCAGGTGTCTCGCTCGTCGGAACGGCCGGTGAGCTGGGTGTCCCGGTCTCGGGCGCGGTCGTCTCGGATCAGCTGCAACGTCGCTGCCGACAGGAGCGCAGCGCCCGCGCCGAGCAGCGATCCCGCGATCACGTCGGAGAGCCAGTGGTGGTCCACCACCGTGCGCGAGAGGGCCATCAGCACGATCCAGACGACGGCGAGCACGCCCCATGGCCGCCGGGAGCGCCACGGGCTCGAGGTCACGAGCACGAGGCCGACCGCGACCTGGGCGGCCGTCTTCGCGTGTGCGCTCGGGAACGACGTGAACGGGTCCTCGGGGTCGATCGCGGTCGGACGTTCCCGGGCGAGTCCCGGTTTGAGCACCGCGGTGATCACGTCGGCGAGGACCCAGCCGAGCAACCATGCCCCGAGGTCCCAGCGACGGCGACGGATCGCGAGCCAGACCGCGATCGCGATGCGGAACGGCACCATGACCACCCCGGCGCCGAGACGCTCGAACGCTTCGCCGAGCGACTCGATCCAGCCGGGCCAGCCGAGCGACGTGCGTCGCCACGCGTCGTCGACCCCCCGCAGGAACGGCGGCTCGGCCACGTCGGACGCGACCACGATCGCGAGCAGCCCGACCCCGCAGAGCATCGCGACGCCGATCGCCAAGGTCCGGCGAGGATCTCGGACCAGGTCGCCGTCCCGGCGCGGCCGCTCATGCATGTCGAGGCCCTCGCGCACGCGACTGACTCTAGATGTCGGAGGGGGTCGTTACGGTCGGACATCGACTTCCCCGACTTCAGGAGGAACCCGTGAGCGAGCAGATCGGTTTCGTGCTGCTGGCGGTCGTGTGCGGACTCGTCGCCGGCGTGGCTCTGGCGGGCAGGCGCCGCCCGACCGAGGACGGAGTGGCGGCGGCCGACCCGGCCACGGCGCGCATGGAGGCCCGCCTCGAGGTACAGGCCGCCGAGCTGCGGCGCCTCGCCGACACCGCCGCCGCACGCGACCTCGCCGCCGAGCAGCTGCGTGCCGGCGTCGAGGGCGCGCGTCGCGCGCTGCAGGAGCTCACCGTCCGTGAGCAGGAACGGCGCGAGGCCGACGCGGACCAGCGAGAGGTGATCCGTCGGCTCTCGACGGTCCTGGCCGGCGGCGCATCGAAAGGACGCGCCGGCGAGCACGTCCTCCGCGACCATCTGTCGGCGCTCCCACCCACGATGCTCGTCACCGACTTCCGGGTCGGAGGGAAGGTCGTGGAGTTCGGGCTGCTGCTGTCCGACGGCCGGCGGCTGCCCATCGACTCGAAGTGGACGGCACTCGCCGAGCTCGAGGCCCTCGAGGCGGCGCCCGAAGGGGTGGAGCGGGACGCGTGTGCGCGGGCGGTCGAGAAGGCCGTCGCCTCGCGGGCCCGCGAGGTCTCGCAGTATCTCGATCCTGCCGTGACGGCGCCGGTCGCCGTGGCCGCCGTGCCCGACGCAGCCTACGAGGGGCTGCGTCGCGCGCACGCCGACGCCTACGTGCACGGAGTCGTGATCGTGCCGTACTCGACGGCCCTGCCGATCGTGCTGTTCCTCTACGCCCTCGTGCAGCGCTTCGGCGACGCCGCCGACGTGCAGGCGAGCCTCGCCGAGGTGGGCGCCGTGCTCGACTCGCTCGAGGCCGTGGTCGAGAACCGATTCGCGCGCGCCGGCACGATGATCACGAACGGCGCCGACGAGTTCCGCTCGCAGCTCGGCAAGGCGCGCGGCTCGATCGCGCGCGCCCGAGCCTCGACGATCGAGCCCGACGCCGACGCGCCGCTCGGCGACGATGGCGGTCCGTTGTCCGTCGTGCGCTGAGGGGTGTGCGAAGCTTCCGCGCATGGACTTCGAGGAGGCGCTGGCCAAGCTCGGCTTCCGCCTCGGTGAGAAGCGGGCATTCGGCGGCGGCGCACGGCTCTACGAGGCCCATCCCAACGCGTTCATGACGTACACCGTGCAGGCCTTCGACGACGGCACGGCGATCTTCAGCTGGGAGTTCGCGCTCGGCGAGTACCTCGCCGTGCGAGGGTTGCAGGTCGGGTCCGACGAGGCGCTGAACCAGTTCGTCTTCCCTCGGGAGGACTTTCGCGGGGCGCACGACGCTGCGTGGCTCGTCGGTGCGATCGAGCAGACCGAGGCGATGCTCTCGACGATCAGGCTGGACCGGCCGGAGTGATCGGCCGTCTCCCGACTTCCCGCCGACTGCGACGCTCTCGTTGGGTCAAGTGATACCGATGGGCTACGCGCGCTGTCACCCGCAAGGGTTCGGCGCTGAAGGCCGCGTCCAGCTCCACCTTGGTCAGCACCTCCCTCTGCACGTGGTCGGCGAGCATCTTGAAGGGGCGGTCGAACGTCCTTTCTCGTGACCACGTTCGTCGAGGCTAACGACCTCGCCCGTTGACCTGAACAAGCTCGTCGACACTCGCTTCATCTGATGCCGCGGCCGATACAGAAGACTGGTTCGGCGGGATCTGACTCTCCCTACCCGAGTCGTCCGAACCGTCATCCGTACACGCCGCGGACGCGACGACCACCATCACGACCGCGATCCGCCCGATCGCCTGATAGGGAATGTGCCGCACGACGACCGACCCCTTGCCCGCCGTGATCGACGGTGAAGCGGTGTCGGTCATTCGTTTCGACCCCCGTTCAGCGGGCATCCACTGCGGGCGGTCATTTCATCCCAACACCGGGCCCAGCGTCGGTCGAATCCCCTGGGTCAACGACGAGGGTGGTGCAAATCTCCGCAGCGGCGGGCTGCAACGCCTCACGCCTGAGTCCGGGCTCCCGGCCACCTCAGTTCCTGTCAAGTTGTCCCGGTGCCGCTCCCGGTGAGGCCGATTCCTCACGCGTCGGTCGAGGGGGGCGCCTCCGCGGTGAGGCCATCGGCGAGCCTCAGGTCCGATGGTGAGACCCCCACCCGCCGCAGCGCCGATCGGATCGCGGTTCGGCCCTGTTTCGACGCCGTCGCCTCGTCGCTGGCCTCGATGGCGACTTCGACGACGATCCCCTTGAGGGTGTCGTCAGCGAGCTCGGCGAACACGCTCGCCCCCTCGATATCAGGCAACCGCGCCAGGGTGCGCTCGAGAAGCCATTCGATCTCCCTGGTCGCTGGGACCGGCGGGTCGACGAGGTACGCCCGGCGCACGAGGTAGATCACGGGCGGACGGTATCGGCGGTCACCCCTGGCGCTATGGGTCGTCCGTCCCTTTCTCACAGGGTCGCACGGCCCCGAGGGGTCACATGGGTGACCCGCAAGCGGAACAGATGGTCGCTGCGACGCGGAGCTAGGAGCCTTCCGATCAGCGCGGCGCGGTCGGCGTCGCTGGGGTGGTCAGGTCCGAGCCGTGTCCGTGTAGGTGATCCGTGAACCGGCCCGCTTCGCGTGTCTGTGGTCATGGTTACCCATCTTGTGCATACTTATGCATCATGACGGAGAAGATCCGTGTTGCTGTGCTCGGCGCGTCCGGCTACGCCGGCGGGGAGCTCGTGCGCCTGCTCGCGGGGCACCGGCGTGCCGAGGTCACGTTCCTGGCGGCCAAGGACTCCGCCGGGAAGACGCTCGCCGAGGTCCATCCTCACCTGGTATCGCTGCCGATCGCCGGGAACGCCATGGAGCCGATCGAGCCCGACGCGATCGCCGGGGCGGCCGACGTCGTGTTCTCGGCCCTGCCGAACGGCACGAGCGCCTCACTCGTGCCGGCGCTGCTCGAGGCCGGGCTCCGCGTGATCGACCTCGCGGGGGACTTTCGGCTCCCCGCCGAGGCGTACCCGGAGTGGTACGGCTTCGAGCATCCCGCGCCCGCGCTGCTCGAGAAGGCGGTGTACGGCGTGCCCGAGCTGTTCGGCGAGCAGGTCGAGGGTGCGGAGCTCATCGCGAACCCGGGTTGCTACGCGACCGCGGCGATCCTCGGCCTCGCACCACTGCTGGGTGAGGGACTGATCGAGCCCGGCGCGATCCGCGTCGACGGGAAGACAGGCCTGTCGGGCGCGGGCAAGGCGGCGAACGACTCCACGATCTACACGTCGACCGAGGAGAGCATCCGGCCCTACCGCGTGCCGACGCACCAGCACACGCCCGAGATCGAGCGGGGGCTGGAGCTCGCGACCGGCGTCGCTCCGCCCGTGCTGTTCGTTCCGCACCTCGTGCCGGCGGTGCGGGGCGTGCTCACGACGAGTTACGCGACGCTCACCGAAGGAACGACGACCGAGACGCTCACCGAGGCGCTCACGGTCGCGTATGCCGGGCGTCCGTTCGTGCGGGTGCTCGCGCCCGGGGCCATGGCCGATTCCAAGCGCGTGCGCGGCACGAACGTGATCGAGCTGCAGGCCGTCGCCGACGCCCGCACCGGCACGGCCGCGATCGTCGGTGCCGTGGACAACCTCGTGAAGGGCGCGGCCGGCCAGGCGATCCAGAACCTGAACCTCGCGCTGGGCCTCGACGAGGCGGAGGGTCTGCCGACCCTGGCGGTGTACCCGTGAGCGTCACGTATCCGCTGGGGTTCCGCGCCGCGGGTGTCACGGCCGGCGTCAAGCCGAGCGGGCTGCCCGATCTGGGACTGCTCGTGGGCGACCCCGGCACGACGGCCGCGGCGCTGTTCACCACGAACGGCGTGGCGGCCGCGCCGATCGAGGTCGGGAGAGACCGCCTCGCGCGCGGCCGCATCAGAGCGGTGCTCGTGAACAGCGGCCAGGCCAACGCTGCCACGGGCGCTCGAGGGATCGACGATGCCCTCGCGACGAGCGCCGAGGTCGCGTCGCTCCTCGATGCCCAGCCCGACGAGGTGCTGCCGAGCTCGACGGGTGTGATCGGCGAGCCGCTGCACGTCGAGCAGATGCGCGCGGCGACGCCGGCGCTGGTCGGGGCGCTTTCACCGGACGGCGGCGAGCAGTTCGCCCACGCGATCATGACGACCGATACCGTGGACAAGCAGGCCTCGGCCGACGCGGGGGCGGTCCGGGTGGGCGGGTGCGCCAAGGGGGTCGGCATGATCGCGCCGAATCTCGCCACCATGCTCGCCTTCGTGACGACCGACGCGCTCGTGGCCGCCGACGATCTGCGAGCGATCGCGACCGAGCGGCTCGCACCACGGTTCAACGCGCTCACGGTCGACGGGTGCACCTCGACGAACGACACGGTGCTGCTGCTCGCGAGCGGCGCGGAGCCCGGCGACGACGTCGTGGTGCCCGGTTCCTCCGCCTGGGACGACCTCGTCGGCGCGATCGACGCCGTGGGCGAGTCCCTCGTCTCCCAGCTGATCGCCGACGGCGAGGGCGTGACCCACGTGATGATCGTCGACGTCGAGGGCGCCGCGAACGACGACGACGCTCGCCGGGTCGCGAAGGCCGTGGCCGACTCGCCACTCGTCAAGACGGCGGTGTTCGGCGCCGACCCGAACCCTGGACGCTTCCTCCAGGCCGCCGGCGCCGCCGGTGTGTCGGTCGACCCCGGCCTGCTCGACGTGTCGATCGGCGGCGTGGCGCTGGCGGTCGGCGGCGTGATCCCGCCGTCGTACTTCGAGCCCGCATCACCCATCGCCGACGAGGCCCGCGCCGCGATGAAGGAAGCCGAGATCGCCGTGCGCGTGCGTCTGGGCGAGGGGCCGGGCAGGAGCCGCGCCTACGGCTGCGACCTGAGCTACGAGTACGTGCGCATCAACGGGGAGTACACGACATGACGACCGAGCTTCCGCCGCAGATCCGTCAGCGCACCGTCGCCAAGGCTCGCACCTTGCTCGAGGCCCTGCCGTTCATGCGAGAGCACCACGGGAAGGTGATCGTCGTGAAGTACGGGGGCGCGGCGATGGACACGGTCGGCCTCGCGTCCTCGTTCGCAGAGGACATCGCCCTGCTGCAGAGCGCGGGCATCACCGCCGTCGTGGTGCACGGCGGCGGGCCGCAAGTCACCAACCTCAGCGAGCGGCTCGGCATCGAGACCACGTTCGTCGACGGCCTGCGCGTCACCGACGCGGAGACGCTCGACGTCGCGACGATGGTGCTCGCCGGCAAGCTCAACACCGAGGTCGTCGCGTCGCTCGTGACGGGCGGCGTGCGGGCGGTGGGGCTCTCGGGCGTCGATGGTGGGTTGCTCCTGGCGAGGAAGCAGGCCGGCCCCGACCTCGGGTTCGTGGGCGAGGTGGTGCACGTGAACGCCGATGTGCTGCGCACGCTCACCGAGCAGCGCTTCGTGCCGGTGGTCGCGAGCATCGCGGTCGACGAGACGACCGGGCAGGCCTACAACGTGAACGCCGACGTGGTGGCGAGCCAGCTCGCGATCGAACTCGGCGCCGAGAAGCTGGTCTTCATCAACGATGTCCCCGGGCTGATCGGGCCGAACGGCGACCTGCTGAGCGAGCTCTCGGCCTCGCAGTGCCTCGACCTGCTGGGGCAACCCGGGGTCGTCGCCGGGGGCATGATCCCGAAGCTCGAGAGCGCCGTCGCCGCGCTGTCGGCGGGGGTCGGCCGGGTCCACCTCGTCGACGGACGGGTCGAGCACTCCCTCGTGCTCGAGATGTTCACGCCGGAGGGCGTCGGCACGATGGTCACGCCCGACGCCCCGATCGGGCGGGCCCCCGAGGTACCGCCGGCATGAACGAGCCGCACGTGATGCCGACGTACGCGCGGTACCCGCTCACGCTCGTTCGCGGAGCCGGGACACGGGTATGGGACGAGACCGGCCGCGACTACCTCGACTTCGCCGGCGCCCTCGGGGTGAACGCCCTGGGACATTCGCACCCCGCCTGGGTCGCGGCTGTGCGTGACCAGCTCGACACGCTCGACATGGTCAGCAACCTGTACGCGACCGAGCCGCAGGCCGCGCTCGCCGACCGGCTCGCCACGCTGATGCCCGTGGCCGATGCGCGCGTGTTCTTCTGCAACTCCGGCGCCGAGGCCAACGAGGCCGCGATCAAGCTCGCCCGCAAGCACGGCCTCGCGAACGGGAAGCCGGCGATCGTCGCGCTCGACGGCTCGTTCCACGGACGCACGACGGCGACGCTCGCCGCTACCGGCCAGCCGCCGAAGCGGGCGGCGTTCGAGCCGCTCGTGGACTGGTTCCGGTTCGTGCCGCCCGGCGACCTCGACGCGATCGACGCCGCGATCACCGGCGACGTCGGCGCGGTGCTGCTCGAGCCCGTGATGGGCGAGGGCGGCGTGCGCCCGCTCGACGAGGCGTACCTGCGAGGCGTGCGGGCACTGTGCGACGAGCGGGTCACGCTGCTCGTCGCCGACGAGGTGCAGTCGGGTCTCGGGCGCTGCGGCGAGTGGGCGGCCCTGCAGCATGCCGGGGTCGAGGCCGACGTTCTCACCCTCGCCAAGGCCCTCGGCGGCGGGCTCCCGATCGGGGCGATGCTTGCGCGCGCGAGCATCTCGTTCGAGCCGGGTGACCACGCGTCGACGTTCGGCGGCGGCCCGATCGTCTGCGCGGGTGCGCTGGCGGTGATCGACGCGATCGAGCGCGACGGGCTGCTCGAGCGGGCGCGTGCGATCGGCGAGGAGCTTCCCGCGGCGGTCGCCGCCGCCGCACCGGGCGCCGTCGTCGAGGCCCGCGGGCGCGGATGCCTCTGGGGCTTCCAGCTCGCACGTCCGGTCGCGAATGAGGTCGTGGTCGCGATGATCGCCGAGGGCGTGCTCTCGAGCCCGGCCGGCCCCGACGTCGTCCGCATGTCGCCGCCGCTGATCGCGAGCGATGCCGACGTGGCCGAGGCCGCGCGCGCGTTCGGCGCGGCCGTGGCACGCGTGCTCGAGCCCGAGGAGGTGTCGCCGTGACCCGTGCCAACGGCGCGTCGAAATCGAAGCGGCAGCAGGCGATCCTGGGTCTGCTCGCGAGGGAGCGTCTCGCGAGCCAGCAGGAGATCCGCGAGCGGCTCGCGTACATGGGTATCGAAGCGACGCAGTCCACGATCAGCCGCGACATCGAGGAGCTCGGCCTCGCCCGCGTGCACGATGCCCAGGGCACGCGCTACGTGGTGCCGGGCGACGCCGGTTCCTACGGGCCGATGGCGCTGCTGCGGCACCTGCTCGACGAGTTCGCGTTGTCGTTCGTCGCCAGCGACGCCGGACTGATCGTCCGAACCTCGCCCGGCGCCGCCGCGGCCCTCGCCGAGGGCATCGATCGCGCCGGGCTCGACGGGGTGGCCGGCACGATCGCCGGCGACAACACGATCCTGATCCTCGGCCGCGAGGGCGTGAAGCCGCCCGCGATCGAGCGATCGCTCAACCAGATCATGGAGGCAAGCTGAATGGACGCCAACCCGAAGAAGGCGGTGCTCGCCTACAGCGGCGGGCTCGACACATCGGTCACGATCCGCTGGCTCACCGAGCAGGGCTACGAGGTGCACGCGGTCGCGGTCGACGTCGGCCAGCGCGAGGACTTCGACGAGATCGTCGAGCGCGGGAAGAAGGCCGGTTCGGCGAGCGTGCGCGTGGCCGACGCCGTCGAACGCTACGCGGCGGAGTTCCTCACGCCCGCGATCAAGGCCAACGGCCTCTACGAGGGGAAGTACCCGATGGTCTCGGGGCTCGCGCGCCCCTGCATCGTCGAGGAGGTCGTCGACGTCGCACGCGAGGTCGGCGCGCACGTGGTCGCGCACGGCTGCACCGGCAAGGGGAACGACCAGGTCCGGTTCGAGGTCTCGTTCGGCGTGCTCGCGCCCGACCTCGAGGTGCTCGCGCCGATCCGCGACGCCCACATCCCGCGCGAGAAGGCGATCGCGCTCTCCGGTGAGTGGGGCATCCCGATCGCGAGCGTCGTTGCGACCTACTCGGTCGACGAGAACCTCTGGGGACGCACCGCGGAATGCGGCCCGCTCGAGGATCCGTGGGTGGCGCCGCCCGAGGACGCGTTCGAGCGCACCGCCCCGCCCGAGGCCAGGCCTGCCGAGCCCGCCGAGATCACCCTGACGTTCGACCGCGGGGTCCCGGTCGCGCTCGACGGCGAGACCGTCGCGCTCCCCGAGCTGATCCGCCGCCTCGACGTGCTCGGCGGTTCCTACGGGTTCGGCCGGGTCGACATGATCGAGAACCGCCGCGTGGGCATCAAGAGCCGCGAGCTCTACGAGGTGCCGGGGGCACTCGCGATCATCCGTGCCCACCAGGCGCTGGAGGACGTGACGTTGGAGCGCGAGCTCGCGCACCACAAGCCGCAGCTCGAGCAGCGTTGGGCAGACCTCGTGTACGACGGTCAGTGGTTCTCGCCGCTGCGGGTCGCGATCGACGCCTACGTGGACGCGACCCAGGCCCACGTGACCGGCGAGGTCCGGCTTCGGTTCGAGCCCGGCTCGTGCACGGTCGTCGGTCGGCGCAGCGAGCACTCCCTGTACGACCTGTCGCTCGCCACGTACGGCAGCGGCGATGCGTTCGACCAGTCCGACGCCGAGGGCTACGTGCGCCTCTACGGCCTGCCGCTCAAGGTCTGGTCGGCCAAGCAGGGGACCGGCGCGTGACGGAGGACACCCCGCTCTGGGCGGGACGCTTCTCCTCCCCGCCGGCCCCGGAAGCGCACGCGCTCGGTCGCTCGCTCCGCTTCGACGTGCGCCTGGCGTCGGCGGACGTCGACGCGTCGATCGCGCACGTCCGCGCGCTGCAGGACGCCGGCCTGCTCGACGGCGACGAGGCCGCGGCGCTCGAGGAGGCGCTCGCGGCGGTTGGTGACGACATGGCGGAGGGGCGGTTCGTCTTCCACGAGGCCGACGAGGACATCCACTCGGCGATCGAACGGGGCGTGACCGATCGGCTCGGTGACCTCGGTGCGAAGCTGCACGCCGGCCGCTCCCGCAACGACCTCGTCGTGACCGATCTCCGGCTCTGGCTGCTCGCGGCCGGCAGGCGCATCGACGGTCTCGTTGTCGCGTTGGCGGAGGCGCTGATCGTGCGTGCCCGCGAGCATGCCGAGACCGTGATGCCAGGGACGACCCACGCGCGGTTCGCTCAGACGGTCACGCTCGGCCACCACCTGCTCGCCCACGCCTGGGCGCTCGCCCGAGATCTCGAACGCCTGCACGGGTGGTCGGCCCGCACGTCGACCAGCGCGCTCGGCGCCGGCGCCACCGCCACCTCGACGCTGGGACTCGACCCCGACATGACTGCCGCTCGCCTCGGCATGCATCGCGCGTTCACGAACTCGATCGATGCGGTGAGCGACCGCGACTTCGTGCAGGAGTTCCTCTCGGTTTCGGCGATCTGCGCCACGCACCTGTCGCGCCTCGCGGCCGATGTCACCCGCTGGACAGACGAGTCGCTCGGATGGGCCTCGCTCGACGAGGCGTACTCGACCGGGTCGAGCATGATGCCCCAGAAGCGCAACCCCGACACCGCCGAGCTGGCGCGTGGCAAGGCGGCCCGGGTCGTCGGTGACCTCGTCGCCCTCACGGCCCTCCTGCAGGGCCTCCCCCTCGGCTACCATCGCGACCTGCAGGAGGACAAGGAACCCGCGTTCGACGCCGCCGACACCCTCGAACTCGTGCTCTCCGCGCTCACGGGCGCCATCTCGACGATCCGGTTCGACGCGAGCGCGATGCGCGCCGCGTGCGTGGCCGAAGGACTCTACGCGACCGATCTCGCGGAGGCGCTCGTTCGCGACGGGGTGCCGTTCCGCGAGGCCCATCGGCGCACGGGCGAGCTGCTGAAGCGCGTCGAGGAGGAAGGCCGCTCGCTCGCCGATCTCACCGACGACGAGTGGAAGAGGTTCGGCCTGGCCGACGGTGCCACACTCCTCGATCCCGATCGGAGCGTCGCCGCTCGAACGATCGTCGGCGGTCCGTCGCCCGAGAGCGTACGGCACCAGGCCGATGCGCTCGAGCGGACGATCGCCGGGCGTCCGGCGCCTTAGGGCGACGCCGCTCCGGTCAGGCGCTCACAGAGCCTCCACAGCTTGTCGCGCTCCTCGGCGGTTGCCCGCGACGGCACGAGCTTCGTCGTCGAGCGCGGCGCGCGGTCGAGCCAGAACCTCCCCGTGACCCGGCCGGGCTCGTCGGCGGCCGCGAGCCACACGATCGTGTCGGCGCCTTGTTCGGGGGAGCGCAGGATCGGTCCGAGAAGCGTGCGGAACCCGGGCAGTCCCGTCTCGAGCCCCGGCGTGTCGGCCCATCCCGGATGCATCGCGTGCACCGCGACGCGATCGCCGCGAAGGCGCTTGCCCCATTCCTCGGCGAGCACGACCTGCGCCCGCTTCGCGCGCGCATAGGCGGTCGCGCCGGAATAGTCCTCGGGGCCCATCTCGAGCTCGTCGACGTCGAGCGGCTGGGTGTACATGCCCCCGCTTGCGATCCAGAGGACGCGTGCCCCGTCGGGCGTCGCCCTCAGGAGCGGCAGGACCTCGTTCGTCAGCAGGAACGGGCCGAGGACCATCGTCGCGAACGTCATCTCGTAACCGTCGACCGACTCCTTGCGCTCGGCGAGCAGCGCGCCGGCGTTGTGCACGAGCACGTCGAGCCGGGACTCCCGCTCGGCGATCTGATCGGCCAGGCGACGGACGTCGTCGAGCGAGCTGAGGTCGGCCACGTACAGGCCGGCTCGGCCTGCACCGAGCGCGTCGATCTCCTCGACGGCGGCCGCACCACGTCCGGCGTCGCGGGCGACGATCCGCACGTCGGCGCCGAGACCGGCGAGTTCTTTCGCCGTCACGAGCCCGAGTCCGGAGTTCCCGCCCGTGATCACGACGATCTTGCCGGCCATGTCGAGCGAGGCGAGATCCTGCCAGTCGTACAGGCGCCGGCGCGCCTCGTAGCCAACCTTCGTGAAGCTGCCGACGACGGTGGTCTCGAGCACCGCGTCGATCGCCTTCCTCAGCATGACGCCGCCGTCATCTCGTCCTGGTTCCCATGTCTCCGAACCTACCCTCACGCCACCCGATGCATCCATCGTGAGACCATGCGTCGCCATGCGCTTCTCGGTCAGGGCCCTCACCGGGCAGGACGCCGACGCGGTCGCCGGCTGGCGATACCCGGCCCCGTACGACGTCTACGACGCGTCCGAGGATCCATCGTTCGAGGAGGGGATGCGCGACCCGGAGCGCTGGGGCGAGCTGGAGTTCGCGGTCGACGACGCAGAGACCGGCGAGCTGGCGGGGTTCCTCGCACTGACCGCGAGCGCGGACCACGGGAGCGTCGAGATCGGGCTCGGTCTTCGTCCCGATCTGACCGGACGAGGCCTGGGCCCGAGCTACATCGAGGCTGCGATGGCCTTCGCACGTGAGCGCTGGCGGCCGAGCATGTTCGTGCTCGACGTCTTCCCGTGGAACGAGCGAGCGATCCGCGCTTACGAGCGTGCCGGGTTCGAGCGCGGAGACATCTACGTGCGGCGGTTCCCCGACGGGAACGAGGTCACGTTCCTGCGGATGGCTCGCCCCGCGGATCCGGGGGCGTGATTGGCACCCCGCGTTCGCGCTGCAACTCGAGGTACTCGCTCCGGCGGCGGAACGTGTCGCGCAGCTCGGCCGTCAGCGAGTCGACGAACTGGTCGCGATACGCCGCGTCGACGAGGATCGTCACCGCGTAGTACAGCCCCGCGAAGGCCGCGACCCCGGTCGCCACGCGCAGCAGCGCCTCGTTCACCTGCACGTCGTCACCGAACCACGCGATCGTGAAGTACACGTCGTCGGGCGTGAGCAGCCAGGTCTCGCGGACGGTCGCGTTCACGAGCAGGGCGCCGAGCACCACGTAGAACAGCCAGATCGCCGTGCTCACGAAGACCACCTGCAGCATCTCGCTGATCAGGGCGACGGCCGCGAGGTTGAGGCGCTCCTTGCGGCGCAGCGGCACGTCGCCCACGGCCGACTCTCCCTGCACCTCCCGCACGACGCCGGGCAGCCGCACGGCCAGGAACACCATCGCGAGCAGCACGAACAGCGCCATCGCCGTCCAGAACGCACCGGGCCCCGGCGACGTGAACACCTGCCAGATCTCGGTCGTGAAGAACATCACGAGGGAGAAGAAGAGCAGCAGCGGTACCGCGCGCACGAGTACCGACAGCGACGCCCCGAGCTGGGCGAAGAAGCGCCGGCCGGTCCACCGGACGAGCGAGACGACACCGAACCCGATCACGAGGTACACGAGCAGCAGCAGGAACGCGTTCACGAGCATGGTGTTGAACCCGAACAGGAACTGCCCGCTGAATACGATCGGCAGCAGCCCCGGCAGCACGACGAACGCGATCAGTTCCGGCGGGCCGACGCGCGTCGGCACCGAGAGGAACCGCCGGCCCCGCGCGACGTTCAACAGGCCGAACGCCCCGACGAGGATCGCGGCACCGCCGAGCGCCAGCAGCAGGTTGACCCAGCCCTTCTCCACGTCCATCGCGTTCACGATCTCGAGCACGAACACGATCGTGAGGAAGGGGATCGCGCGCGTGAACACGTCCTCGGCCGCCGAGAAGTCCAGGATCAGGTTCGGCAACCCGTCGCGCCGGAAGCCGCGCTCGAGCTCAGCGATGCGTGCCGCGTCGTCGCTCACCCGAGCATCGAACCACGCTCGAGCCGCCGATCCCTGGAGGCGATGGGTCCTTCCGCGTCGAGGTCGCTAGGCTGAACCCACATGCGGGAACCGACCTTCTCGAGCGCGCTCGTGCTGTTCGCCCACCCCGACGACGCGGAGTTCATGTGCGGTGGCACGATCGCGAAGTGGGCTCGCGAGGGTTGCGAGGTCCACTACGTCGTCTGCACCGACGGGTCAGCCGGATCGAACGAGCCTGGGGCAAACCGCGATCAGGTCGCGCCCGTCCGGGAGCGGGAGCAACGGGCCGCCGCCGACGTGCTCGGTGTGAAGAGCGTGACGTTCCTCGGGGAGATCGACGGCCTGCTCGAGGTGACGCCGGCGACGCGGAAGAAGGTCACGCGCGAGGTGCGCCGGCTGCGGCCCGAGGTGCTCGTCGCGCCCGACCCCTCGCGGCTCTGGTCGGGGCAGGGCTACATCAACCACTGGGACCACAAGCAGGCGGGGCTGCTCGCGCTCGCGGCGGTGATGCCGGACGCGCCCACCCGCGTGATGTTCTCCGAGCTCGAGGACGAGGGCATCGAGCCGTACGAGGTCCCGAACCTGCTGCTCTCGGGCAACGAGCCCGACACGTACGTCGACATCACCGACACGATCGACATCAAGCTCGAGGCGCTCGCTCAGCACGTGTCCGAGGAAGGCGAGGCGGCGGCCCCGTGGGTGCGCGAGCGTGCCCGCACCATGGGCGACGAGGCCGGCGTCGAGTACGCCGAGGCCTTCAAGGCGTTCCGCTTCTCAGACGACGATGAGTAGGTGAGCATGGAATTCGAGATGGATCCCGAGCAGGAGGAGCCGTTCGAGCTCTCGGATGAGGAACGTCGCGACATCGTGGCCGACCTCGACGACCTGGCTGCGATGCGCACGGTCTTCTCGCCCCAGGGCGTGAAGGGCGTCGTGATCGCCTGCCAGGACTGCGGCACCAACCACTACTTCGAGTGGGAGCTGCTGCGCGACAACCTCGAGCAGATGCTGACCACCGGCGAACCGCGACCCCACGAGCCGGCGTTCGATCTCGTCGAGGACGAGTACATCCAATGGGACTACGGCAAGGGCTACGTCGACGCGGTCGCCGACGCCGGTCTCGAGCCCGACAAGCGCATCGAGGTCACGCAGTGCCCCTGGTGCGAGACACCGTTCGACGACGTGTTCGCGTTCTGCCCGACATGCGGCCGCACGCTCGCGACCGTGCGTCTCTACCGCGAGCTCCTGGACCGGGGCTTCGACGAGCGCGACGTGCGCGCGCTGCTGGTGCGCGCCGGCTACGAACCGTTCTGACGCGCCTCTGATTGCGGTCGTCGCGCATGAGGGTCACGATGGTGCCCTGCCCGCGACTGCGTGTGCCCGCGAGAGGGGGAAGCGGCATGGCCCGGTTCATGTTCAAGGTCTCCTACAGCAAGGAGGGCATGCAGGGCGTGATGAAGGAGGGTGCCGTCAGCCGGCGCACCTTCATCGAGAAGATGGCCGCCGAGATGGGCGGATCGATCGCATCGTTCGACTTCGCGTTCGGCGAGACCGATGTATACGTGATCTCCGAGATGCCCGACCAGGTTACGGCCGCCGCCGTCGCGACCGCGGTCGGTGCTTCGGGCGCGGGGAACATCGAGACGGTCGTGCTGCTTTCGGCCGAGGAGATCGATCGCGCGATCGCGAAGAACGCGCCCTACCGGGCACCCGGCGCCTGAGGGCGGCATGCGCGCGCCGTCACCGGCGCTTCCCAGCCCTCGAAACCCGTCGTGAGCCGGCGACCGGCTCCAGCACGCACTCCTCAGGCGGCACGTCGGGGCGCATGCCCCGGAACGACGGCGCGCGCATCTTCTGGGTGCTCTTCGTCATCTCGAGGAAGCGCACCTCGCACACGAGCTCGGGTTCGACGAACGTCGCTCCCTTGACGGCGGCCAGTGATTCGTCGTCGATCGGGGTGTCGCGCCGAACGAGGGACTCGAGCTGCGACATCAGGTCCGACAGCATGCGGTCGGTGAATCCCGACCCGACCTGACCGACCCATCGCAGCTCGCCGTCGACGATCGCGCCGACGAGGAGCGCGCCGAACGATCCGACCCGACCACCCTTGCCCGGCGTCCACCCCAGGATCACGCAGGCCTGGGTGTTCATCAGCTTGATCTTGCGCCAGTCGAGCGTGCGGCGTCCGGGGAGGTAGGTCGAGCCGAGCCGCTTCGCCATCACGCCCTCGAGCCCGAGCTCCTTCGCACGCTCGGTGAACGACACCCCGTCGCCGGCAACGTGCGCGGTGACGTGCAGCCGGTGATCCTGCTCCACGATCAGCTCGAGCAGCTCGCGGCGCTGTTCCAGTGGAAGCCCCGTCGTGTCGTGGCCGTCGAGCCAGAGCAGGTCGAACGCCACGAGCGAGACCGGCGTGGTCTTCGAGGCCCGGCTGATCGCGCGCTGTCCCGTGAGGTTCATGCGTTGCTGCAGCACCTCGAACGAGGGTCGCCCCACGTCGTCGAACGCGACGATCTCACCGTCGATCACCGCGTTCACCTGGTCGACGAGCTCGTGCACCATGTGCAGCTCGGGGTACTGCTCGGTGGCATCGCGCCCGGTGCGGGTGCGCAGGCGCGTCTCGCCCGTGCCGAGCTCGGCGAGGCAGCGGATCCCGTCGAGCTTCGGCTCGAACCACCATCCCGGATCGTCGAACGTCTCCCACCCGCCCTCGGCGAGCATCGGCTGGAACCGGGGCGGGGCGGGGATCAACGGCGACGATTGCGCACTTGCGAGGAAGGCGAGCCAGTCCGTCTTCGTCTTCACGAGATGGAACTCGAGACCGGGGTATCGCCGGCCGTGCAGCACGA
Organism: Actinomycetota bacterium; assembly: GCA_035697485.1. Lineage (NCBI taxonomy): Bacteria > Bacillati > Actinomycetota > Actinomycetota bacterium. The sequence goes on along the minus strand of DASSCU010000063.1, from coordinate 53,836 downwards.
ACGAGACCTTCGTGTCGGTCCACTCGACGGGCTCGTACCAGCCGTCGTCGAAGATGCGCACCTCGCCGGCGCCGTAGTGGCCCTCGGGGATCGTGCCCTCGAACCGCCCGTACTCCAGCGGGTGCACCTCGGTCTGCACCGCGAGCCGCTTGTCGCCCTTGGCGACCGGCAGGCCTTTGGGCACCGCCCACGACGGCAGCGCACCGTCGCGCTCGAGGCGCACGTCGTAGTGCAGGCGCGTCGCCCGGTGCTTGTGGATCACGAACGAGTTCCCGCTCGGCGTGACCTCCCCGGGCGCCGGCTCGGTGGTGCCCTCGGGTCCGAAGTCGCGCCGGCGAACGTACTCGAACAGCGCGGGGTCCTTCGACGCCGTCGCGATCTCCTCGGAGGTCCGCTGCGCGACCGTCTTCGCGGCCGTGCGCGGAAGCGGGGCATCGATCGCGGGCGACGATGCCTCCCCGTCGATGTGCGCCGGGTCGACGCCGAGCGCCTCGAGCGCGGTGCTCAGGTCGGCGGCCTCGGTGCGCACACCCTCGAACAGGTCGCCGACGCGACCGAACCGTTCCCAGACGTTGTCGATGCGGAAGTCGCTCGGCTCGAACCCGCCCTCGAACACCTCGTCCCACGCGAGCGGGGTCGACACCGGCGCGCGAGGCTCTGGCCGCACCGAGTACACCGCGGCGATGTTCGCCCCGGAGCGGTTCATGTTGTGGTCGATGAAGATCTTCCCGGTGCGATCGGCGATCTTCCACGCCATCGTGACCCGGTCGGGGTCGGCACCCTTGATCAGGCGGCCGGCCGCGCCGACGAACGCCCGCACGAGGTCGTACGAGTACGTGCCGCGGAGCACCGGCACGTAGATCTGCAGTCCGGTGGCGCCGCTCGTCTTGGGGAACGCCGGCAGCCCGAGCTGGTCGAGCAGCACCTTGATGTGGCGCGCCACGACCAGCACGTCCTCGTAGGTGTACGGCTCGAACGGATCGAGGTCGAAGAAGAGGTAGTCGGGGTGCACCACATCGGCGCAGCGGGAGTGCAGGGGGTGGAACTCGATGCAGCCGAGGTTCGCGACGTAGAGCAGCCCGGCCGCGTCCGCGATCGTGAGGTAATCGATCTCGCCCCCCTTGGCGTCCTCGCTCTGCACGACGCAGCGCCCGAGCCAGTCCGGCGTGTGCGAGGGGGCCGACTTCTCATAGAAGAAGTCCCCGTCGATGCCGTCGGGCATGCGCTTCATCGTGAGCGGACGCCCCGCGAGGTGCGGCACGATCAGCGACGCGACGTTCGCGTAATACGCGACCAGGTCGCCCTTCGTGATGCCCTCGTCGGGCCAGAAGATCTTCGTCAGGTTCGACAGGCGCAGCTCGCGCTCGCCGATCTCGGTCCACCAGACGTCGCCGTCGCGCCGGGTCTCGAGGGCGACCGGCATCTCGACGGTGAACGCCTCCTTCGAGGTGCGGGCGCGCTTCCGCTTGGCCGGCATGTCGCCGATGGTAGCCCGGTGACCCAACGGGGTCGGGGTGGTCCCGGGATCCGCACGTCGTCGGGCTGACATGTTCGAGCGGCCGATGGCGCTGCGCACGCACCCCGTGGTAGGAAGCACACTCGGAGCAGGCACCGACCGGACGGGGGGACGATGGAGCGGTTGAAGCGGAACCCGGCTGGGTGGGGACTCGTACTGGGAGGCGCCGTGGTCTCGGCGTCGACCCTGCTCACCTGGTTCGTCGTCGAGGGAGGGGGCGGCGATGAACGCATTCGTGCGATCGAGGCCGTGTCGGGGCAGACCATCCTGTTCCTCGGCGTCGCCGCGCTGATCTGCGGCGTGCTGGTGATGATCTCCCTCGGCGGGGGCAAGTACGTCTGGGCGACCCTCGGGTTGCTGGCGTCGGGCGTCGCCCTCGCCGCCGCGATCTGGGGCGTGGTCGACACCGAGGGCCTCGCCGCCAGGTTCGCCGACGTCGAGGCGTTCTCGACGCTCATCACGTTCAGCGCCGACGCCTCCCGCGGCGACACCGTGACCCAGGCGTTCGAGGACGGCTCGGTGTCTGCCCGGCCCGCGATCGGGATGTTCGTCGCGCTCGCCGGAGGCTTGCTGGCGATCGCGGGCGCCCTTCTCTCCTACCGGTACACGCCCCCGGTCGCCGACCGGACGACCTACGAGCGGGAGGGCTGAGGGGTATGGAGGACTGGCTGAGCACCGCGGCCGGCGCGCTCGGGGTCGAGCCGGTCGGTGACGACATGCAGGATCGACTGCTCGGCGTCGCACGCGACGTCGCCCACGGCGTCGAACGCAAGCTCACCCCGATCGCGACGTTCATGCTCGGCGAGGCAGTGCAACGCAGGGTCGCGGCGGGAGAGGATCGCGCCGGCGCGTTCGCGGCCGCGTTGGCCGACCTGGAACGCGCGATCGACGCTGACCACGACTCATAGTCTCGGTCGCGCCCTCCCTCCCAGCACGTCGGCACCTCGGGATAGGATGACGTTTCCGCGCCCTGTGCTGCGGGAACGCTGACACGCGGAGGGGACTTCCATGCCGAGAGCGATGTGGAAAGGGGCCATCTCGTTCGGCCTCGTGACGATCCCGGTGGCCGTCTACCCGGCGACCGAGGAGAAGACGCTGCGCTTCAACCAGCTCCACGACGAGGACATGGGGCGAATCCGGTACAAGCGCATGTGCGAGAAGGACGGCGAGATCGTCGACTTCGAGCACATCGTGAAGGGTTACGAGTACGAGAAGGATCGCTACGTCGTGCTCACCGACGAGGACTTCGACGCCGTGCCGGTCGAGTCGAGCCGCGCGATCGACATCCAGCAGTTCGTCGACCTCGACGAGATCGATCCGATGATGTTCAAGAAGTCCTACTACCTCACGCCCGACGAGACCGGCGCGAAGGCCTACGCACTCCTGCGCGAGGCGATGAGCCAGGACAACAAGGTCGGCATCGCGAAGGTCAGCTTCCGCGACAAGGAGCACCTCGCCGCGCTGCGCTTCAAGGACGATGCGTTCGTGCTCGAGACGATGTACTGGCCCGACGAGATCCGCGAGGCCGAGTTCGGCGACGTCGACGTCAGCACCAAGGTGCGCGGGCAGGAGGTCGAGATGGCCCGCCAGCTGATCGAGAACCTCACCGCCGAGTGGAACCCCGACGAGTTCACCGACGAGTACCGAGAGGCGATGCTGAAGATCGTCGAGGCGAAGATCAACGGCGAAGAGATCGAGATCGTCGAGGCCGAACCGACCGCGAAGGTCGTCGACCTGATGGAGGCCTTGAAGGCGAGCGTGGCGGCGGCGAAGAAGCAGGCCGACGACGAGCAGGAGGCCCCCCGCAAGAAACCAGCGGCGAAGAAGTCCACCGCGAAGACGTCCGCCGCGAAGAAGTCCACCGCCAAGAAGACGACGGCGAAGAAGGCCACCGCCAAGAAGACGACGACCCGAAAGAAGGCCGTCGGAGAATGACGTTCCCCGTCCCGTACCGGGCTCGCCCGGCGCGGCGCGACGACCTCGATGTCCTCGTGGCCCTCTTCGAGGCCCGGGACCGGGTCGATGTCGGGTTCGTCGACCAGTCCCGCGACGAGATCGTCGCCGACTGGGCGATGGCGAGGTTCGACTTCGACCGCGACACGATCGTCGCGGAGGCCCCCGACGGGGTGATCGCCGGCTACGGCCTCGTGCTGGCGCACGACGCCACCGTGCAGATCTTCGCGATGGGCACGGTGCATCCCGAGCACGCCGGTCGCGGGCTGGGCTCGGCGCTGATCCACGAGACCGAACGACGCGCTGCGCTCCGGCTTCCTGCAGGCGTGAGCGCCCCGTTCCGCTCGTACATGCCGGCGACGGACGCCGCCGCCCGGCAATTGTTCGTCGAGCACGGCTACCGCCTCGTCCGCTCGTTCTGGCACATGCAGTGCGAGCTGCCGGCCGTCGATGCGCACGCGGAGTCGCCCGACGGCATCACGATGCGGCTCGGTCGGCCGCACGGCGACGAGGTCATCGCGTACCGGGTCCTCGACGAGGCGTTCCGTGACAACTTCGGCTACGAGCCCGCGGACCAGGAGGAGTGGCTCCAGGAGTTCCGGGGGATGCCCGGGTACGACCCGTCGCTCATCGTGCTCGCGTTCGAGGGCGAGGAGCCGATCGGCGCCTCGGTCAACCTGGCGGCCGACGACGGCGTGGGGTGGGTCGGCGACCTCGGCGTGCGCGAAGCCTGGCGGCGCCGAGGCGTGGGCAGGGCGTTGCTCGCCCGATCGTTCGCGGAGCTCATCGCACGCGGGCACCACGAGGTGCGGCTGGGCGTGGACACCGAGAACGCGACGGGCGCGACCGACCTGTACGCGGGGGTCGGCATGACGGTTCGACGCCGACATGACCTGTACGAGAAGCAGCTCACGGGCGCGTAAGCTGATGCCCCCGTCCCGGAGGACCCGCCATGAAGCTCGTGACCGCCATCGTCAAGCCACACCGCGTCGACGAGGTGAAGGAAGCCCTGCGTGACCTCGGCGTGAACGGCCTCACCACGACCGACGTCGAGGGGTTCGGCCGCCAACGCGGCCACACCGAGGTGTACCGGGGGGCCGAGTACCAGGTCGACTTCGTGCCCAAGGTGAAGCTCGAGGTCCTCGTGTCCGACGGCGAGGTGCAGGGTGTGGTCGACGCGATCGTCAAGGCGGCCCGCACCGGCAAGATCGGCGACGGCAAGCTCTGGGTCACCGAGACCGAACAGGTGATCCGCATCCGCACGGGCGAGATGGGCCCCGACGCGGTCTGATCCGCGTCATCCGGAGATGGAGGCCGCACGCCTGGGCGGAAGCATCGAGCGGCTTCGCGGGGAGCTCCGCGCACTCGATCGCGCCTACTCGCCGGGGCATCACGGCCTGTGGTCGGCGAGGCGCCGGGCCGAGCTGCTCGACGGCGCCCTGACCGAGATGTTCGGCGCCGCGGAGTCGCCGCCGGGCGTCGGTCTCTCGGCGATCGGAGGCTACGGCCGCGAGCAACAACTTCCGCGATCCGACCTCGACCTGCTGATCGTGCACGACGGTCGGTCACCAGAGGAGGTGGCGGCGCTCGCCGAACGCCTCCTCTACCCGTTGTGGGACGGTGGGTTCGAGGTCGGACACGCGGTACGCACGCCCATCGAGTGCGAGCAGGTGGCCCGGGAACATCTCGACGCACTGACGTCGATGCTCGACCTGCGCCCGGTCGCCGGCGACCGGGCGATCGCCGGTGAGGCCGCCGACCGGGTCCGCGCTGTCGCGGCCGGCGACGTGGCGGCGTTCGCCCGCGCCCTACGCGAGGACGCCCTCGTGCGAGCGGAACGGTTCGGCGTCACGGCCCATCTGCTCGAGCCGGACCTCAAGAACGGAGCCGGAGGACTCCGCGACGTCCAGGCGGTGCGCTGGACGACGGCCGTCGCCGGTGATGCCTTGCTGCGCACGGCCGAGCGAGAGAGGATCGATGCCGCCGAGGAGTTCCTGACGCGCGTCCGCAGCGCCTTGCAGTTCGAGTCCGGCACGCACGGCGATCGCTTGCCCCTCGAACTGCAGCCTCCCGTCGCCCGGTCGATGGGGTTCGGAGACGAACCGCGCCTGATCGCCGAGGACGGGCTGATGCGTGCAGTCTTCGAGCACGCCCGGGCAGTCCGCTGGATCGCCGAGAACGTCCTGGCCCGTGCCGCCGGGGGCGCATCGATGCCGACCGGGACGCCTGAGCCGTTCACCGGACCGAACGAGGCGCTGGAGGCGCTCGCCACGGTCGCGGAGTCGGGCGACCGGCCGGACGCCCGGCTCCTCGACTCGCTCGAGGTGACCCCTATCGCCGACACGGTCGCGTGGACCGACCGCACACGCGGGGCGTTCATGCGGATCCTCCGATCGGGTGAGGCTGGGGTCGCGGCCCTCGACGCCCTCGACCGTCTCGGGGTGATGGGCACCCTCATGCCGGCGTGGGGAGACGTCCGCTACCGTCCCCAACGCGATCCGTACCACCGCTTCACGGTCGACACGCATCTCACGACGACTCTCGTCGAGATGGGCCGCCTGATCGCGGGTCGCGACGAAGACCCGCTCACGGCGGGTGCTCTCGCGCACGGAGCCGATCACGACGGCCTCCTGCTCGGCGCCTTGCTCCACGACATCGGGAAGACCGGTGAGGGCGGACACGTGCCTGCGGGCGTGCGGATCGCGACCGAGACGCTCGACCATATGGGCGCGCCGCTGCCGACCCGCGACCTCGCGGCGTTCATGGTCGCCGAGCATCTCCTCCTTCCCGACACGGCGACGCGCCGCGACCTCACCGACGAGAACCTCATCCTCGACGTGGCCGCGCGCATCGGGTCACCCGAGCACCTTGCCGCCCTCACCCTGTTGGCGAAGGCCGACGCGATCGCGACGGGCCCCTCGGCATGGACCCCGTGGCGCCAGACACTGCTGCGCGAGCTCGTGACCCGAGTGCAGCGCGTCTTCGAACGAGGGCACATGGGTGCCGAGCTCGCTCAGCAGCTCACCGAGCGGATCGACGCGGTCCGGGACCTGCTCGAGGCAGAGCCCGACGACGTCGTCGAACGGTTCGTGCTCCGCATGCCGCGCGGCTACTTCCTCTCGGTCGAGCCCGAGCGCGTCGCCGCTCACTATCCGACGATCGCGCCCGACGTTGGATCCACGGAGGTGCGCGCGAACGCTCGACCGGGGATGAAGCCGGGTACGTACGAGCTGCTGGTCGTCGCGGCCGACCGTCCGGGGCTCCTCTCCTGGATCGCGGGCGCCGTCGCGCTCGCCGGACTGTCGATCCTCACCGCGCAGGCGTTCACGACCGACGACGGTGTCGCCGTCGACGTGTTCGAGGTCGAGGGGGTGTTCGAGGACGAAGTCGACGATGCGCGGTGGCGCGAGTTCCGCGGCGTGCTGCGCAAGGCCGTCGAGGGGCGTCTCTCGCTCGATCACCTGGTGGCGAAGAGACGGGCGCGCTACCCCGGGCCTCGCTCGCACGCCCCGATCACGGTCTCGGTCGACAACGAGGCGTCGGATTACTCCACGGTGGTCGAGGTCGGAGCTCCGGATCGGATCGGGCTGCTGTATGACATCACCAGCGCACTCGCGGAGCTCACGCTCGACGTGCACCTCGCGAAGGTCGCGACCTACACCGATCGGGTGATCGACTCCTTCTACGTGCGCGATACGCTGGGGCGCAAAGTCACCGACGCTCGACAGGTCGGCGAGATCGGGTCGGTCGTTCGGGATCGTCTGACCGGGTAGCCCACCCGCGGGGCCGTCCCCGCCGGGACCTTTCGCCCTTGCGACCCCGATGGCGACCGACGATGCTCGGATCGGGAGCGGCGATCGGGTCTGGAGGCGATGACCATGATGTTCCGCGATCGAGTCGATGCCGGGCGGCGGCTGGCCGAGCGGCTCGCGGCCCACAGCGGCGAGTCGGCCGTCGTCGTGGCGTTGCCGCGCGGCGGTGTGCCCGTCGCGGCCGAGGTGGCGAAGGCGCTGGGGGCGCCGCTCGACGTCCTCGTGGTCCGCAAGCTCGGATGTCCCTGGCAGCCCGAGCTCGGCATGGGGGCGATCGCCGAGGGCGACATCACGGTGCGCAACGAGGATCTGATCGAACGCATCGGTGTGGACGATGCGACGATCCGGGCGGTCGCCGACCGTGAACGGACCGAACTCGACCGCCGGATCCGTCGCTACCGCGGCGACCGACCCCCCGTGCCGGTCGAGGGACGCACCGCGATCCTCGTGGACGACGGCATCGCGACCGGATCGACGGCGCGGGCCGCGGTCGACGTGCTCCGTCGGCGAGGCGCTTCCCGGGTCGTGCTGGCCGTCCCCGTCGCGCCCCGCGAGGCGGTCACCGCCCTCGCCGACGTGGCGGACGAGGTCGTGGCCGTCGAGACACCGCGCCTGTTCATGGCGATCGGGCAGTTCTACGACGATTTCACCCAGACCTCCGACGACGAGGTCGCGACCCTGCTGGCCGAGCGGTCGCCCGAACGGCCCGAGGGCTCGGCGGACGTCCGCTGACCGCCACGCCCGCGCTCACTCGGCGAGGAGCTCGGCCTTCTCCATCGTGTCGAGGCTGTCCTCCAGGTCCTGGCGGATCGCCGCCTCGAGCTCACGGTCGAGGGCCGGCAGGCAGATCTCCTCTTCCTTGGTCATGTGCAGGTCGACCAACATCTCCAGGCCGTGCAACGTGCGGACGAGCTTCCGACGGTTCTCCGGCTCGAGCCCGCCCTGCGACAGCGCCTGTTCGGCCAGCGCCACCTCGCGCTCGAGACCGGCGATCGCGCGGTGGTCCATCGCCAGCAGGTCGACGCTCATCCGGCCTTCCGCTCGGGCGAGGGCCGGGTAGAGCACGCGGTCCTCCACGTCCATGTGCCGCAGCATCCCGTGAGCCAGCAGCCCGTGGAGCTCCGACAGCTCACGGTGCAGCGATGCCTCGTTGAGCGCCGCCGAGTCGGCCGCGGCCCGGCACGCCGATGCGATGCGGCCCCGGAGCGCCGCATGCGCTTCCAGGAACGATGCCCAAGGTTGCGACATGACTTCCACCTCCATCGTCATGGTCCGCCGCGGTTCCGTGCATCGGGCCGCGCGGACTTCCGATGCCACCGTAGGGCGGGCCACCGGCGCCCGACCCGTGGCATGGGCCCCTCGTCGGGGGGCCGTTCGCCCCGGACCCTCGGTCGCGAACGGGCGCACGCTGGTCTCGATCGGAGGTTGGTCGTGGTGGCCGTATCGAGGACGCCGGTGCCGGAAGCCTGCAGCGCATGCGGCTCCCCGATCCTCCTTCCCAGCAGCATCGAAGCGGGGGTCGCGATGTGCGGGGTGTGCGGTGCGCACGTCCGCAGGGCGGGTGGACACGTCCGCATGACGTGGGCGGCCCGACAGCCGTTCGCGGGACGACCGCCGCACGAGCAGGTCGCTGACGCCTCGACCGCGTAGCCGGACCACGCTTCCACCGTAGGTCTCCCGGCAGCGCTTCGGGCCGAGCATGAGGCCTGCCGTGACGGGGCCGGACATCGCCTGAGGGACCGCGCGGCGGACGCTCCGACGCGACGGTCAGACGGCGCTCCGCTGCGTCGAGAGCTCGAGGGCGACGCCGGCGGCGACCTCGCGGGCGTCCCCGAACAGCATCATCGTCTGCGGCAGGAAGAAGAGCTGGTTCTCGATGCCGGAGAACCCCGACCGCAGGCTTCGCTTGACCACGATCACGGACCGGGCGTGGTCGACGTCGAGGATCGGCATGCCGAAGATCGGGCTCTGTCGGTCGTGCCGTGCTGCCGGGTTCACCGTGTCGTTCGCGCCGATCACGAGCACGACATCCGTCCGCTCGAACTCGGGGTTGATCTGCTCGAGATCGACCAGCAGGTCGTAGGGGACGTTCGCCTCGGCGAGGAGCACGTTCATGTGACCCGGCATGCGCCCGGCGACCGGGTGGATCGCGAACCGCACCTCGACGCCGCGGGCGATCAGGAGGTTCGCGATCTCGGCGACCTTGTGCTGGGCCTGGGCCGCCGCCATGCCGTATCCCGGCACGATGACGACGAAGCTCGCCGAGTCGAGCAGCATCGCTGCCTCCTCCACGCTCGTCACGCGCACCGGCCGCTGGGCGTCGCCGCTCGCCGTCTGCTCGGCCCCGAACCCCCCGAAGATCACGTTCGTGAACGTGCGGTTCATCGCACGGCACATGAAGATCGAGAGCAGGAAGCCCGACGAGCCGTCGAGGGCGCCGGCGATGATCAGGATCGGGTTGGCGATCGCGAACCCGAGCGCCGCGCCGCTCAGGCCCGCGAAGGAGTTCAACAGCGAGATCACGACCGGCATGTCTGCGCCGCCGATGCGCATCACCATCATCACGCCGAACGCGAGCCCGATCGCGACCAGCCACGGCAGCACCGAGACCCGGGTCGGATCGAGCGCCAGGACGACCACGATCGCGACGCCCGCGGCGAGGACGACCCCGTTCACGACGTTCTGCTCGGGGAAGGTGAGCGGTCGGTCCCTCACGAAACCCTGCAGCTTCCCGAACGCCACGAGGCTGCCGGTGAACGTCAGACATCCCAGCAGGATCTCGGCCGCGAGCACGGTGGTCGCGAACCTCGCGAGACCCCCGTCGCCGAGGTCGAGCTCGGCGATGCCCACCAGCGCGGCCGCGAGCGCGCCGAACGCGTGGGACAGCGCGATCCGCTGCGGCATCGCGGTCAACGGCACGAACACGGCGATCAACGCGCCGATCGTGGCACCGACGACGACTGCGATCGCGATCCACCGCACGTCGACGATCTGCTCCTTCAGGAGCGTGCCGACGACCGCGAGGAGCATGCCTGCCTCGCCCACACGCACGGCCCGCCGCGCGGTCGCCGGGTGGGTGAGCCACTTGAGCGCGAGCACGAAGCAGCCGCCGGCCGCCACGTACAGCAGCCCCACCACCCACGTCGTCACGGCGCTCGCCCCGCCTTCGATACCTCGGGGTCACGGCGCTCGCGCCGTCGGAACGTCTTGAGCATCCGGTCGGTGATCAGGAAGCCACCGACCACGTTGATTGTCGACGCCGTGACCGCGATCCCGCCGAGCACCGTCGCGAACGTCCCTCGCCCGGAGCCCGCGAGGATGAGCGACGCCACGAGCGAGATACCCGAGATCGCGTTCGTGAGCGACATCAGGGGGGTGTGCAGCAACGGCGGCACCCGACGGATCACCTCGAAGCCGAGGAACGTCGCGAGCATGAAGATCGTCAGCCCAGTGAGGATCGCGTCGGCGCTCATGGCGTCGCCCCCTCGAGCCGAGCGACCAGCTGCGGATGCACGATCGCACCCCCTTCGGCCACGAGCGTCGACGCCACGACAGGATCGGCACGGTCGGGTGAGAAGGCGCCGTTGTGGATCAGCACCGCGAGGAACTCCGTGAGGTTCCTCGAGAACATCAGGCTCGCCTGCTGCGGCACCGACGCCGCCAGGTTCGTGGGGCCGAGGATCGTCACGCCGTGCGCGACGACCGTCGCATCGGGCTGGGTGAGCGAGCAGTTGCCGCCGTTGGGCGCCGCGAGGTCCACCACGACCGACCCTGGTCGCATGCCGGCGATCGCATCCTCGGTGAGCAGGATCGGCGCAGGTCCTCCCGGGATCACGGCCGAGCACACGACGGCATCGACGTCAGAGACCACGCCGGCCAGATGCTCCTGCTGCCGTCGCTCGAACGCTTCGCCGAGCGCCTTCGCGTAGCCGCTCGCATCCTCGGCATCGCCGGGCGCCAGGGGCAGCGGGACGAGCCGAGCGCCGAGGCTCTCGACGTCTTCCTGCGCAGCGGGCCGCACGTCGTAGGCCTCGACCATCGCGCCGAGACGGCGCGCGGTCGCGATCGCCTGCAACCCCACGACCCCGGCGCCGATCACGAGCACCCGCGCGGGCGGGAACGTCCCCGCGGCCGTCGTGAGCATCGGCATCAGTGTCGGGAGCCGGTCGGCGGCCAGGATCACGGCCTTGTAGCCCGCGGCGGTCGCCTGGGAGGAGAGCACGTCCATGCTCTGAGCCCTGGCGATCCGAGGCACGAGATCCATCGCGAACACGGTCACGCCGCACGCTGCGAGCTCGCTCACCTCGGCGATCCGTCGGTACGGATCCGCCAGTCCGATCACGACCTGGCCGGGCCGGTGGAACGCCAGATCGGCGCGGCCCGGTGCGCCGTTGGCGGGGTACGTGCGCACCTGCAAGACGATGTCGGCGCCGAGCGCCCCGGCCCTGTCAACGATGCCTGCGCCGTGGTGCTCGAACTCCGCGTCGGGGAACCCGGCCCGCACGCCTGCGTCCGCTTCCAGCACGAGGCGCAGCCCGAGCGCATCGAGCCGCGCCACGGCCTGCGGTGTCGCGGCCACCCGCGTCTCCCCGGGGTACGTCTCGCTGGGAACGCCGACGACGAGCTGTTCTGCTGCCACGCAGCCATGCTGGCAGCGAGTGCTCCTCCGGAGACGGGTCGTCAGCAACCCCGCCGGAAGGCCGTTCGGCAGCACATCACTCGGACGCCATGACAGGTCCCTCCCGCCGACGGTGAGTCGGGGGAGACGGTGGTGTTCTCAGAGGGGTTCCGGTTGGTCCCTTGGAGCTCGACGCGAGCAACTCGCCATGGAGGAACCGCCGACCGCCGTTCCGGCGTGGCGACATCCGGCCGTGATCGTGGCCGGTGTCGCCGCCATCCTCGCCGTGTCCCTCGCGGTGTTCGCTCTCGCGAGAGTCGGCGAGGAAGGTCCGGTTCCCGCGGTGAACACGCTCGTGCGGCTGGACGGCGACGCCGTGGCCGCCGTCGCGCCCGTGGGGTCGGGTCCGCAGGCGGTCGCCGTTCAGGGAGGAGCCACCGTGTGGTGGCGAACACGTCCGATCGAACGGTCCAGCGAGTTGATGCCGCCTCCGCCACGGCCCAACCCGCCGAAGGAGGGCTCCTGTACGGACCGACGAGCATCGCGATCGGTGAGGGGTACGTCTGGATAGGAAGCAGCCTCACGTCCGACCGGGAGCGCCGGTCACGCTGACATCATCACGACCTGAGATCCCACGTGGCGGGGTGGAACAGCTCGCGGACCTCGAGCTCTCGGGGAGAGAGGCCCTCCGCGTGCGACCAGCGGGTGACCGCGTCCAGCTCGGCTCGGTTCGCCTCGAGGCCGTACGACCAGTAGTCCTCGCCCATGAGCGCGCGGATCGTGTCGAGCTCGACCCACGGCAGGGTGACCCTGAGGAAGTTCGTCTGCTCGAGGTCGTGGATCGCGAGCCGCTTCGCCTCAGCGAACGCGCCGTGGACGTGCAGCGGCAGCCACGGATGGCGTTCTGCGAGCTCGCGACGGACCGCAACGACGTGCATGATCGGGAACAGCTTCGTCTCCTCGTAGAAGCGGCGTTCCTCGGCGTGGTGGTCGGGCCAGAGTCGGCGCACCCGGGGGTCGCCGGTCAGGAAGCTCGACGGGGGGCGCGGCGAGATGAGCGCGTCGAGCACGCCCTCGGCGAGCATCCCGTTGAGGGTCGCGTCGGCGTCGATCGGGCGGAGCTCGATGTCGTCGCGCAGGTTGATCGGGATCCGGTCCTTCGCACCGGGTTGCTCCAGTCCCCCGCTGCGCCACTGGATCGCCGAGGGCGGCACGCCGTGACGATCGGCGAGGATGCCGCGGACCCACAACGCCGCGGTCTGCTGGAACTCCGGCGTGCCGACGGTCCGTCCCGCGAGGTCCTCCGCACGGTCGATGCCGCTGGCCGCGTGCACGTACACGGCCGAATGCCGGAACGCGCGCGACGGGAACGCCGGCACCGCGATGTAGGGGCTCGAGTCCCTGCCGACGACCACGAGGTAGCTGCTGAGCGAGAGCTCGGTCACGTCGAACTCCCGATCGCGCAGCGCTCTGCCGAACAGGTCCTCCGGCTCACCGGTGGTCGGCGTGACCTCGCAGCCTTCGATCGGGACGCGCCCCTCGAGGATCGGTCGAGAGCGATCCGTCACCGTGGTCGCGAACGAGATCCTCAGCGGCGCCATCACACCACTGGGTTCGAGAGCGTGCCGATCCCGTCGATCGACACCTCGACGAGATCGCCCACCCCTGCCGCCACCAAGACGCTGATCCGAACGGCCGGTGTCGTCGAGGTGTATCGGACGAGATGCATGAACCCTCCCTGGGTCGCAGCAGCGTCAGTGTGTGTCGTGGCGGATCACGGACGCGGTCCAGAGCCGGGTCTCGTAGCGGACCCGCATCGAGCCCTCGGGGAATCGATCACGCGTGATCCGCTCGACCCGCTGCAGGAACGACCTTCGATCGCCCTCGGACATCGCTGCGGTGTAGCTCTTACTCCGCTCCTCCATGAGCCAGCCGTCCACGGTGACGTCGCGCACCCATGGGATCACGACCATCGGCTCCGGATCGAACAGGCCCGATCGGCGGGCGTCGGCACCGACGTCATGGAACCGATGGTGTCGACGGGCGTCGGTCTCAGCTTCCACGGCCGTCCAGTAGGCGTCGAACCATGCTTCGCCGTCGGCATGTGGGAGTGACCACCAGGCCGCCCATCGGCCACCACGTCGGAGCACGCGAGCCGCCTCACCCCACCTTCGTCGTTCGTCGAGCCAGTGCCACGACTGAGCGAAGCAGATCATGTCCGCGCAGCGATCCCGGAAAGGCATGAACGCACCATCCGCGACGACGGCCGCGAGCCCGGGCGTACGACTGGCGGCCTTCCCGAGGACCCCGCCCCCGATGTCGAACGCGACGACGCGCGCACCCCGTCTGAGCAGCGCTCGTGTCGCGATCCCGGTTCCCGCACCACCTTCGAGGATCAGTAGTCCGGCGAGCGGCTCCAGGGCGTCGAACACCGCCTCCGGATGGTCGGGTCGTCCAGCCTCGTACTCGTCGGCGACCGGATCGAATGAAACCATGCGCGACAGTATGGCGGCCTGGCCGGACACACCGGCCCGGGATCATGCATCGATGCGCAGGAGCCCCTCCAGCCGCTTGGCCATCTCTCACGACCACCGTGGTCGAAGGTCAGCTCACGACCCGATAGAGACGCCAGCGGTCGGGGATCCCCTTCAACTCGTGCTCGCCGGCGTCATCGAAGGAGAGGCCGCTGCCGGAGACAAGGTCCCTCACGGTTTGAGAGACGAGCACCTCTGACGGGCCAGCGAGCGCTCCAACCCGGGCCCCGATCGCTACGGCAAGGCCGGCGATGTCCTCCCCGTCGAGCTCGACCTCGCCTGTGTGCAGGCCTGTGCGGACATCGATTCCGAGCGACGTTATCGCGCTCGCGATCGCGATCGCGCAGCGGACGGCCCGCGCGGGCCCGTCGAAGGTTGCGAGGAATCCGTCCCCCATCGTCTTCACCTCACGCCCGCGGAACCGGGCAAGTTGCGCTCGCACGATGGCGTCGTGCTCCTCTCGGATCTCGCGCCAGCGTCGGTCGCCGAGGGAGGTGGCCTGCACGGTCGAATCGACGATGTCGGTGAACAAGACGGTGGCGAGCACGCGGTCGAACGACGATTCTTCCTCTCGCAGGCCGTCCACGAACGACCCGATCTCCCGAAGGATCGACTCGGCGCGGGAGTACCAGTGCAGACCGTGGACATTCGGACCCTGACCGCTCGCCAGCTCCACCGACCGAGCGCCCGGGACGTGCGCAGCAACGTAGCGGGAGGCCTCGGGGACGTTCTCCCAGGTTCCGTCGAGATCGACGAACACGAGCGACGGCACGTGGACCGCCGGGAGCACGGAGCGGATATCGGTGCCCACGTAGCGCTCCATCTCCGCGGCGAGCGCCGCCGGAGTGATGGAGGAACGCATGTAGCGCGCGAACCAGTCCAGCTCCCGTTCGTCGACCTGCCCGGCGGATGTCTCATGAACCCACGCTTGGCTACCCCAGTGCTTGCGGATACCGGCCGCGCCCTCTCGCCACTGCTCGGGTGTCAAAGCCCACGGCGTCTCGGGGGTCCACGAGTAGGTGGGGAAGGCGTCGATCAGGACCAGTCCCGACGTCCGTGACGGGTGGCCAGCCGCGAAGAGGCACGCTAGCAGCGCGCTCTCTCCGGAGGCGACGATCAACGCCCGATCCGAGGCGGCGGCGTCCAGGACGACGCTGACATCGTCGACGTACGCGTCGATGTCCTGCACATCGCGTGCGGAGAAGCGATCCGAACAGCCCCAGCCACGCCGGTCGGTCAGGATCAACCTGCCGTGTTCGTTGAGACCGCGGAGGAACCGCGACAGGTGCCGGCCCTCCCAGCCAAGGTCGACGTTCGAGCAGTAACCCTGCACGTAGAGGAGGTCGAGCGGCCCTTGACCCAGTACCTGATAGGCGAGACACACGTCGCCGCTCCAGGCATAACGCGTCTCAGGTCGCAGAGTCATGAACCCACCCACACGGTAGCGGCGCCGGCGATCGGGGACACCCTTGAGTTCGCGCTCGCCGATGCTCCACGCGTGCCGGACGCCGGGTTCTTCCCGGGGCCAGTGTGATTCGCCGAGGTCGAGGACCGCAAGCAGGCTGGCTCGGTGAGAGCATCGTTGCCAAACGGGATGCCCAGCCGCCGGGCTACATCGAATCGCGCCGCTGCGTCATTCTGTGAGACGCAAGATGTCTTCGAGGCGCTTGGCCATCTTCGGGCCGAAACCGTCATCCTCGTGCTTGAAGTGGGTTCTATCAGCCATATGCGCTGCGTAACAAGGGAATCCGCTCAATTCGCTAGGCCTCTGACCTGGGCGTTTGAGAGCGTACCGCGTCCGACTTGTTTCTAACTCGTACTGCTTGTAGCGCGAGGCGTTGACCTGCGATTCCCTTCTGCTTCTCACCCGACTCACTGGTCACAACGTTAGATCTAGGACGACGAGCTCCTACTCGTACGCGTCACGAGCGCGATGAGCATCCATCCCCGTTCGCTCCCTCTGGCGACCACTGCGTCGTCGAAGGTCAGCTCACCACCCGGTAGACACGCCAGCGGCCAGGGACGCCGATCTGCGCATTTTGTGCCTGTCGTGCGTAAGCCGAGGTGGTGATGCTCATGTCACGACCCGATACAGGCGCCAGCGGTCGGGGACGCCTTTCAACTCGTGTTCGCCCCCGTCCTCGAAGATGAGGCCGCTCCCCGCAACGAGATCCTTCACGGTCTGGGAGACGAGCACCTGCGAGGGACCGGCGAGAGCGCCCACCCGGGCACCGATCACCACGCCGAGGCCCGCGACGTCATCGCCCTCGATCGCGACCTCGCCGGTGTGCACTCCCGCCCGTATCTCGATCCCGAGCGGACCGACCGCGGCGGCGACCGCCGTCGCGCAGCGCACCCCGCGTGCCGGCCCGTCGAACGTCGCGAGGAACCCATCGCCCATCGTCTTGATCTCGCGTCCGCGGTACCGGGCGATCTGCGAGCGCACGATCTGATCATGACGGGCACGCACGTCGCGCCAGCCGGCATCACCGAGCGCGGCCGCCTGCACGGTGGAGTCGACCACGTCCGTGAACAGCACCGTCGCGAGGACGCGATCGAAGTCCGCCTCCTCGACCCGGAGCGACTCGACGAACGCCGCGACGTGGGGGACGAGATCGTCGAGCGGGTACAGGTGGTCGTCTCCCGGGAGCTCCAAGATGCGCGCGCCGGGTGTGTGCGCCGCGGTGTACCGCCCCTCGTCCAACTTCGTCTGGCGGTCGCCGGTCCGATGCAGGACGAGCGTCGGAGCCTGCACGGACGGGAGGATGTGGCGGACGTCGGTCTCCATCACCGCGCGATCGCGGGCGATCGCGTCTCCCGGGCTGGCGGAGAGCCGGAGCTGCCTCCCGAACGCTCGCACCACGGTCTCGTCGTGCAGGAGCGACGGGGACAGATCCTCGAGGACCTCGCGGACGAAGGCGTCGGTGCCCCACGCATGCTCGATCCGTTCGAAGTACTCCTCGTACATCTCCCTGCTCCAGGTCCCCGGGTAGTCGGGCGCCGGTGTGCCACGCACCATCGGGGCCTGCACGATCACCCCCGACGTGCGATGCGGGTGCGTCGCGGCGAACGTGAAGCAGAGGGACGCGCCGCTCTCGATCCCGAACAGGAACGCACGCTCCGATGACGCTGCGTCCATCACGGCGCGGATGTCGTCCATCTGCGCTTCGATCGTGGCTGCTTCGCCGGTCCACGAACGGTCCGACGTGCCGCTGCCGCGCCGATCGAAGACCAACACCCGGCCGATCGAGGCCAAGCCCCGGACGAACGAGACGAATGGAGGGAAGTCCCAGGCGGCTTCGATGTTGGAGTAGTCGAACGGGACGAACACGATGTCTACAGGACCGGAGCCCACCACCTGGTAGCCCACGTGGATCCCGTCCGCCGCGCGCGCGTACCGTGTCTCGGGGGATTGGGCCATGACGTCACCTGATACAGATGCCACGGTCGGGGACGCTTTTGAGCTCGTGCTCGCCAATGCTCCACGCGGGCCGGACGCCAGGGTTCTTCACGCGGCCAGTCTGGTTCGCCAGGGTCGAGGACCGCAACCCGGCCGGCTCGATGAGCGAAAGCATTGCCTAACGTATTGCGGTTGCCCAGGATAGCTCCGTGGACTTGCCAGAGACGCGATACGCCGAGACCACGGATGGTGTGTCCATCGCGTACCAGGTGGTCGACGACGGCCCGGTCGACCTCGTGTGGATCCCGGGCTTCGTCTCACACGTCGAGTTCGGATGGACCCATCCACCGCTCGCCCGCCTCTACCGCAGGATCGCGTCGTTCTCTCGGTTGATCCTGTTCGACAAGCGCGGCACCGGGCTCTCAGATCGCGTCGCCCCGAACTACGTCCCCGATCTTGAGACGCGGATGATCGACGTCCAAGCGGTGATGGATGCCACCGACTCCGAGCGAGCGGTGATCCTCGGTCTGTCAGAGGGTGGCCCGATGGCCATGCTCTTCGCTGCGACGTATCCGGAGCGCACGATCGCGTTGGTGGCGTTCGGAGAGACACCTCGGTACGCATGGGCCCCAGACTTCCCGTGGGGCGAAACGGACGAGGAGCTCGAGCGATTCATCGCCGAGGACCGGGCTCGATGGGGCACCAACGACTGGGCCGCTGACGAGCTGCGTTCGTGGGCTGGGCGGAGCAAGGCCGACGATCCAGTCGAGGTGGCGTTCTTCGCCACCCTCGCGCGCATGGGTGCGAGTCCTGGCGCAGGAGAGACGCTCTGGCGGATGAACCACCAGATCGACGTCCGTGCGATCCTTCCCTCGATCCACGTTCCGACGCTCGAGATCGCTCGCGAGGGTGACCCGGTGCCGCCGCCGGATGGGTACACGGCGAAGCGCATCCCCGGTTGCCGTCACGTGACGCTGCCGGGAGACGATCACTTCCCGTGGCAGGGTGATGCAGAAGCGTTGATCGCCGAGATCGAACGGTTCATCCGCTCGGTGCACGATGACGAGGCAGAGCTGTCACGGGTTCTCTGCACCGTCCTGTTCACCGACATCGTGGATTCCACCGCCCAGGCGGCCGCCATGGGCGATCGTCGCTGGCGCGAGGTCGCGGACGATCACGATCGCATCTTGCGTGGGCAGATCGCCCGCTACCACGGGCGGGAGGTCAAGACGATGGGCGACGGGTTCCTCGCGACCTTCGACGGACCGGCACGCGCGATCCGTGCGGCGACCGCGTCCGCGGAAGCGGTCAAACGGCTCGGTATCGAGATCCGCGCCGGACTTCATACCGGCGAGTGCGAACGCATCGGGGAAGACGTGGGCGGCATCGCTGTGGCGATCGGTGCCCGGGTCGGCGCGAAGGCGCGCCCGTCGGAAGTACTGGTGTCGCAGACGGTGAAGGACCTCGTTGCGGGGAGCGGCCTCATCTTCGAGGACGGGGGCGAACACGAGTTGAAGGGCGTCCCCGACCGCTGGCGCCTGTATCGGGTCATCAACAACTGATCGTTCGCGAACCGAGCCGGTGCTGACCGTCGGATGTTGACCATCCGTTGCCTAAGTGCTGAATTGGCGCTAGGAAGGGCCCTCGGTCAACCGCTGCTTCGTTCTGCGTGCAGCAGGCCTTCCAGCCGCTTCGCCATCTTGGGGCTCGCGCCACGATCCTCGTGCTTGAAGTAGCAGAAGATGTCGGCCCCGGACTCGAGCGCTGGCCGGATCCTTTCCGCCCACTCCTGAAGCTCACCGTCGCCGTACTCGGTCTTGCGCAGCCGCAGGTATCCAACCGGCTCCCACGAGAGCTCCTCGGGCTTCGGGTCGCGCTCGTCGGTCTCCGCCACGCACCACGCGATGCCCTGGTCGCGCAGCAGGTCTTTGGCCTCGTTCCACGACGCGTGACGGAATTCCATCGCGAACGCGGGCGGCCCCGGCGGCAGGTAGCCGACGAACCGCTCGATCAGCTCACGGTCGTAGTGCAGGTTCGGCGGGCACTGGAACAGCACGCACCCGAGCCGGTCGCCGAGCACCTTCGCGCGGTCGAGGAAGTCGCGCACATCGTCGTCCGCGTCACGAAGTCTCTTGAAGTGCGTGATGCGCTGGTTCGCCTTCAGCGTGAACACGAATCCGTCGGCCGCCTGCTCGCGCCACGTGGTCAGCGACTTCTCCGTCGGGAACCGCCGGAACGTGTAGTTGATCTCGACCGAGCTGAGCTGGGTCGAGTAGTAGTGCAGCATCTCCCGGTTCTTCAAGCCCTCCGGGTAGAAGACGCCGTGCTTCCACCCGTCGAACGAGAACCCACTCGTGCCGAGGTGCAACGTGCCCTTCGCCGTCATGGCATGCATGATGGCACGCGTGCCGACGGCCGAGGAACGACTCACGATCGACGTGCCAGACAAGGGTCTGGTGAGCGCCGCCCTCGTGCGGCCTCGCGACGCGTTCGCTTCGCTGGCGCTGTTCCACGGGGCCGGCGCGGGCATGGACCATCCGTTCATGTCAGGGTTCGCCCGCGCGATCGCCGATGAGGGCGTCGCGACGGTGCGATGCAACTTCCCCTACATGGAAGCAGGCAAGCGCTCACCGGACCGCCAGCCGGTCGCGATCGCCACCGTGCGGGCGGCCTTCGACCTGGCGGTCGAGCGAACGGTCGACGGCGAGCCCGTCTGGGTCGGCGGGAAGTCGTTCGGGGGCCGCATGGCGAGCCTCGCGGTCGCCGAGGGCACGCCAGCCGCCGGGCTCGTCCTCCTCGGATATCCGCTGCACCCCCCGGGCAAGCCCGAGCGGGTGCGTGACGAGCACCTGTACGGGATCGAGGTGCCGATGCTGTTCCTGCAGGGGACGAAGGATCCGTTCGCGACGGCCGCGGTCCTCGGACCCGTGCTCGAGAAGCTCCCGACCGCGACGCTGCATGCGGTCGACGGGGGTGGGCACTCGCTGGAGCGGTCGCGCGGCGACGATGCCCGCGAGGTCGCGGCTTCGTTCGGCCCCCTCGTCGCGGCGTTCATGCGCGGGGAGCGCGTCTGATGCCGCGGAAGCACCGCCGCAACCCCGAGTACTTCCGGCCGCCGGATCCGGTCGACCCGACCCGAACGACGCCCGACGCGCCGGGGTGGGCGAGCGCCCCCGGCTTCGACGTGCGCGCGGTCGGCGGTCAGAAGTCCTATCGGTGCCCCGGGTGCGACCACGAGGTCCGCGCCGGTATCGTGCACCTGGTCGTGGTACCGGTCGGTGATGTCGATGCGCGCCGTCACTGGCACACCGAGTGCTGGCGCAGGGAGCTCCGGCGTCAAGGCCTCTATCGCCCACTCCAACCCGGGATGTAGTCGGCGACGGGGGCTACGATGCCAACCGTGGAACCCGCGACGAGCGATCGATCCGAGGCGTGCGTGCCGGTCTCCACGTCCAAGCGATTGCCGTGCGACCTGTGCGGCCACCCCATGGAGCCAGAGCACGCGCACTACCGGTGCCCCGCCTGTCACTACATCCTTCCCTGCTGCGGCTGGTGAGCGGCGTGCCCGACGAGGTCCGCGCCCGCATGTGGGAAACGGGCGGCCGGCACTACGCCCGTGTGCTCGACGTCCCCGCGTTCATCGAGGTGACCGGTGTCAGCAGGCGGGAGTGCCTGGCCGAGCTGCGGCGGGTCACCGACGGCGATGGGGACCTCGTGGTCGAGGTCGTGCCCGACGTGGTGGGGGTCGCCGAGGCAGCCGAGATCATGGGCTGGGACAAGCGCCGTGTCGTGACCTACATCGACCGGGGCTCGTTCCCCGAGCCGATCACCGCGCTCGCGTCGGGTCGCATCTGGCTCCGTGAGGACGTGCAGGCCTACGCCGACGAGTGGCGCGCACGACGTGCATCACGCGCCGGCCGCCCGGAGGCCGTGCGATGAGCGACCGGCGCCTCTACCTGATCAGGCATGCCCGCCCCGACTACTCGTCGACGGTTCATACCCGCACGCCGCTCGGTCTGCAGTACGACCCGCCGCTGGGCGAGGTCGGCATCGAGCAAGCCGAGCGTCTGGCCGATCGGCTCCAGCTGCTCGAGCGCCCCGCGGCCGTCTACTCCTCGACGCTGGCCCGAGCCCGCGAGACCGCCTGCGTCTACGCCGACCGCGTCGCGATGCCCGTGATCGAGCGGGACGACCTCTGCGAGTGGTTCGCGGGGGAATGGGAGGCCAAGGACTTCGAGCAGATCTTCGCGGAGCACCCCGAGGCGATCGATCTGTTCCGCAACCAGAACCCCGCGTGGCACCTCGCCCCGGGCAGCGAGCGGGCCGACGAGTTCCAACGCCGATGCGTCGCGGCGGTCGAGTCGATCATCGATGCCCGGCCCGAGGGCGACGTCGTGGTCGTCGCGCACGGTGGCGTGATCAACGCCTACTTCAGCCACATCCTCGGCATCCGCGACCAGGACATGTTCTTCCTGCCCGAGAACACGAGCCTGAACACGGTCGTGATCCGAGGGCGGGAGCGGCTCGCGTGGTTCCTTTCCGACGCCTCGCATCTCACCGATCCCGGCTGGTTCGAGCTCCGCGAGTAGGAGCGCCACCTCGCCGAGGGGCGCTGAGCCGCCCGCCTATACTCGCCCGCAACCACCGGCCCCGAGAGCCGAGTCCGAGGCAAGGAGACGATCGACGTGTCCGTGAGGTTCCTGTCCACCGAGTGGGCCGACGCCGTGAAGGCGCAGCTGAACGCGAACGACGAGTTCCGCCAGGCCTCCGCGAGCCAGCACGCCACGATCCAGCAGATCATCACGTCGGGCGCGGGCGACACCCACTATTGGATCGAGATCGCCGAGGGCACGATCGACATGGGCGTGGGCGACGCCGACGGCCCCGATGCGACGATCACCCAGAGCTATGAGACCGCCGTGAAGCTCGCGAAGAGCGAGCTCTCGGTCGTGACCGCGTTCATGACAGGCAAGGTCAAGGTCGCCGGGAACATGGGGCTGCTGATGGGTCTGCAGGGTGCGCTCTCGCAGCTGCCCGCGGCGATGCAGGCCGTCGACACCGACTACTGAGGAGCCACCGGCTCTTCCTCGGGCGGCGGTGAGATCGCGATCGTCACCTGCGCCCGGGCGAGCATGGTGCCGTCGGAGGCGGCGACCTCGGCCTCCGCGAACGCGATCCGACGGCCCAACCGCACGACCCTCCCGGTCGCGAGCAGGGTTCCCGGCCTCGCCGGAGCGAGGTACTGCACGTCGAGGTTCACGCTCACGTGGCCGCTCCCGGGCGCGATCGCGGAGCGGACCGCGAGCCCGGCCGCGGTGTCGGCCAGGGTCGCGAGCACGCCGCCGTGCACCGTGCCGTGCAGGTTGGTGTGATCCTGGAGGGCGTCGAGGCGCAGGTCGACCGCGCCGTCGCGTACGGCCTCGACGGAGATGCCCATCGACGAATGGAACGGCGACGCCGCCACGCGGTCCCTGATCTCCGCGGCGATGCGCTGATCGAGCTCCGACATCCGGCCTCCATCCCGGCTGCGTAGTCTCCCACGGAACTTCGTTTGACGGTCCTCAGAGCCGAGGGGACAATCCACGCTGACCGCGCCCGTGCGGTCCACGCGAGACGTATGGAGGGGGAGGGCATGCGACGACGTTGGCGCGCGCAGATGGTCGCAGCGGTCGTGGTCATCGGCAGCTTCGCCACTGCATGTAGTGGAGGCGGCAACCCTTGCGAGGTGCCCGAGGAGGCAGCCAACCCCGATGGCGCCTCGGTCGGCATCGCGTTCGACATCGGCGGTATCGGCGACAAGTCGTTCAACGACGCCGCCAAGCGGGGGTTCGACCAGGCGGTCGACGAAGGCCTTGTGAGCGAGGCGAGCTGCCTCGAGCCCGACGAGTCGGGCTCGAACCGCGACGAGAACCTGCTCGCGCTCGCCGACGACGGGTTCGACCTGATCCTCGGGATCGGCTTCGCGTTCTCGCCGGCCGTGAACGAGAACGCCGGGAACTACCCCGACCAGCACTTCGCGGTGATCGACGGGTACGCGACCTGTCCGCCGGACATCTGCTCCGACATCCCCAACCCGGCACCCGCGAACGTGACCGACCTCACCTTCGAGGAACAGGAAGGGTCGTTCCTCGTCGGCGTCGCGGCCGCCCTGCAGGCGCAGAAGGATGGGTCCGACACCGTCGGCTTCCTCGGGGGACAGACGGGATTCCTGATCGGCAAGTTTGAGGCCGGATACCGCGACGGCGTGCAGGCCGTGGACCCCAACATGACCGTGCTCGTCGAGTACATCGGCGACAGTACGGCAGCGTTCAACGACGCGGTCACGGGTGAGAACCTCTCGACGAAGATGTACGATGAGGGGGCCGATGTGATCTACCACGCCGCGGGGGCTTCCGGCGCGGGGCTCTTCACCGCCGCGGTGAAGGCCGACAAGATCGCGATCGGCGTCGACTCGGACCAGTACGAGCTGGTTAGTGCCGACCAGAAGCCGCTGGTGCTCACATCCATGCTCAAGCGGGTGGACACCGCCGTCTACGACGCCATCGCGCAAACCGGCGAGGGCTCGATCGAAGGCGGGGCTCAGGTGTTCGGCCTCGCCGAGGACGGCATCTCGTACTCGAACGCGAACACGGAGCTCATGACCGAGGACATCATCGATCAGGTCGAGGACTACAAGGCGCAGATCCTCGACGGCAGCATCGTTCCTTCGTGTGACCCGACGAACCTGGAGCTTGGGTGTGGTGAGGAGGCCTGAGCGACGCGGGTCAGCGCGGCACGCATGAGCCGGAGGCGGGGTCGGTGACGACCTCGCCTTCGGTCGTCTTGGAGCACGTCACGAAGCGATTCCCCGGGGTGGTGGCCAACGACGACGTCTCGCTCGAGATCAAGCCGGGAGAGGTCCTCGCGATCATCGGGGAGAACGGCGCCGGCAAGTCGACCTTGATGCGCATCCTCTACGGCATGTATCCGGCCGAGGAAGGCCGCATCACGATCGCCGGCGAGGAGGTACGCATCCACTCGCCGCGAGACGCGATCGCCCGTGGCATCGGCATGGTCCACCAGCACTTCGTGCTTGTCGACCCGTTCACGGTCACCGAGAACGTGATCCTCGGCGATGAGGGCGGCCGCGTGTTGCACACCGATGACGCTGAGCAGCGCGTGAAGATCCTCGCCGACTCCTACGGGTTCCACATCGACCCGGGTGCGACGGTAGATGATCTGTCCGTTGGAGAGGAACAGCGGGTCGAGATCCTCAAGGCACTCTACCGGGGGGTCGACATCCTGATCCTCGACGAGCCCACGGCGGTGCTCACACCGCCCGAGACGCAGGAGTTGTTCGAGAACCTCCGCTTCCTGAAGGCCGACCGCAAGTCGATCGTTTTCATCAGCCACAAGCTCGACGAGGTGCTGCAGATCGCCGACCGCATCCTGGTGCTTCGGCGCGGGGCGGTGGTCGGCGAGACCACGCCGGCCGAGACCAGCAAGTCCGAGCTCGCCGAGATGATGGTGGGCCGACCGGTTCTCTTCCGGTTGGAGAAACCGGCCGCCGAGGTGGGGGCCACGGTCCTCCGGCTCGACGACGTGCGGGCCGAAGGCAAGCTCAACGGGGTCTCGCTCGAAGTGCGAGGCGGCGAGATCGTCGGGATCGCCGGCGTCGAGGGCAACGGGCAGAAGGAGCTCGCCGAAGCCATCATCGGCGTGACGACGGCGACGTCAGGGCACGTCTTCATCGGGGACGACGAGATCACCCACGCGCAGGTCGCCCGGATCCGAAACGAAGGCGTGGGCTACATCCCGGAGGATCGCCACGACCAGGGGCTCGTGCTCGACATGAGCCTGTGGGAGAACGGCGTGCTCGGGCGCCAGGACGACAGCCCCTTCGTCAACGGCTGGGGTGTCCTGATGCTCGGGAAGATCAAGGAGCTGGCCGAGCGGTTGATCCGAACATTCGACGTCCGAGCGCGCGGCATCAACGTGCTCGCCAGAACCCTGTCCGGGGGCAATCAGCAGAAGCTCATCCTGGCCCGCGAGCTCGAGACCGACCCGAAGCTGCTGCTGGCGGCGCAGCCGACGAGGGGACTCGATGTCGGCGCGATCGAGTTCGTCTGGCGGCAGATCCTCGACCAGAAGGCCGAGGGCCGGGCTGTGCTGCTGATCTCTGCGGAGCTCGACGAGATCTACGCGTTGTCCGACCGCATCCTCACGTTGTACGAGGGGCGCATCACCGGTGAGTTCTCGCCCGACGATCCGCCCGAGCGCATCGGGGCCGCCATGCTGGGGCGCAACGAGACCGAGCGGGCGGCGTCCTGATGGCGACCGCGACCGCCGAGCTGCATGCCCCCGGCCGGCCTGCGTGGCTCGATGCCACGATCGTGCAGGGCGTCGCGCTGCTGGTCGCAGTCGGGGTCGCGCTCGTCGCCGGGGCCCTCATCGCCGTCGGCTACGGCGCGAACCCACTCGACGTGTACGGGGCGATCCTCGAGTACTCGTTACAGGACGTGACCAGCTTCGGTGCGATGCTCGCCACGGCCGCGCCCTTGATCTTCTCCGCGCTCGCGCTGGCGGTCTGCTTCAAAGCGGGGCTGTTCAACATCGGGGTGGAGGGGCAGTTCCTCTTCGCGATGGTGATCGCCGCCTGGGCGGCCTTGTCGCTCGACGCGCTCCCCGGGGCCCTGCATCTGATCGCCGTCCTCGTCGCGGCCATGCTCGGCGGTATGGCGTTCGCAGCCGTACCAGCGGTGCTGAAGGTGAAGACGGGAGCGCACGAGGTCGTCACCACGATCATGATGAACGGCATCGCGGTGAGCGTGATCGCCTGGGCACTCAACGGGCCGCTCAAGCTCTCGAGCTTGCCGACGGGAACGAACGCCGACCTGCGCAGCGACATCTTCGAGGACAGCGCACTCGTGCCGCGGATGGGCGGGGCGCTCGGCATCGAAGACCGGGCACAGCTCTCGTGGCTGTTTCCGCTCGCGATCGTCGCCGCGCTCGCGGTGTGGTTCCTGATCAAGCGCATGCGCCTGGGCTACGAGGCTCGCGCGGTCGGGGCGTCACCGGGATCTGCGCGGGCCGGCGGCATCGAGATCGGGTCCGTGCAGATCAAGTTGTTCCTGATCAGCGGCGCGCTCGCCGGCCTCGTCGGCATGCAGCAGCTGCTCGTCGAACGGGGGGCGCTCGTGCAGAACTACCAGGCACTGCTCGGATTCACGGGCATCGCCGTGGCGTTCCTTGCCCGCAACAACCCGATCGGCATCATCTTCGCCGCGATCGTGTGGGCGATCCTCACGCGGGGAGACACCGCGGTGCAGCTCCAGGCCGGTCTGCCTCGGGAGTTCGTGATCATCCTGCAGGGCATCCTGATCATGTCGGTGGTGATTGTGTACGAGATCGCCGCGCGGCGGTTGGCCACCAGGCAGCTCCTTCGGGAAGCCGAGGACATCGGCGACGCCGAAGCACCGGGCGATATCGCAGCGACGGAGGGCACGGCCTGATGCTCGGGGATCTCGGTGCCGCGATCCAGATCGCCTTCACGTACTTCACGATCCTCTACCTCACAGGGCTCGGCGGGCTCTTCAGCGAGCGATCGGGGATCGTGAACATCGGCCTCGAGGGTCTCATGGTGATCGGCACCGTCACCGGGGCCTTTGGGACCGTGTTCTTCACGGACGACCTGGGTCTCGGCGTGCCGGTTGGCCCAATCCTCGGATTGCTGTTCGGCATGCTGTGCGGAGCCGCGTTCGCGTCGGTGCATGCGCTCGCCACGATCACGTTCCGCGTCGACCACATCGTGTCGGGGGTGGTCATCAACCTCGTGGCAGTCGGGCTGGCTCGGTTCCTCTCGTCGGTGTTCTTCGGTCAGGCAACCCAGTCGGATCCCGGCGCTGCTCACCTCCCCCTGATCGACATCCCGCTGCTCTCGTCGCTTCCCGCCGGGCTCGGTCGAGCGTTCCAGGACCTCTCACCGGTCGTGGTCGTGGCCGCCCTCGCGGTGGCGCCTGCCTGGTACGCCTTGTACCGGACGAGGTGGGGACTGCGGCTCCGCTCGGCGGGAGAGAACCCCGAGGCGACCCGCTCGCTCGGCGTGCGGGTGGCGCCGCTCCGCTGGCAGGCGGTGCTGCTCTCGGGGGCGCTGGCGGGGCTCTCCGGGGCCTATCTGTCGGTCGAGGTCGTGAACAACTGGCGCGAGGGACAGACGCTCGGCCTCGGCTTCATCGCCTTGGCCGCGCTGATCCTCTCGAATTGGAGCCCGGTACGCCTGATCGGCGCCGCGTTCCTCTTCGGCTTCGCGCTCGCGATCCCTCGGCGGCTCGCCGACCTGCCCGGCATCGAGGTACTGCCTCCGCAGATCATCCGCATGACGCCCTACGTGGTGACCATCGTGGTGCTCGCCGGCTTCGTCGGGAAGGTCCGTCCCCCTTCGGCCGCGGGCAGGGCATACGAGGGCGGAAGCGCGATCTAGCCGGGCCGCGCGAGTCGGTCTCGTCCAGAGTGGACTAGTACGTGCCGTACAGGCGATCGCCGAAGTCCCCGAGCCCGGGCATGATGTAGGCGTTCGCGTTCAGCTCGCGGTCGAGCGCCGCGGCGACGATGGGCACGTCCGGGTGATCGGCCTGCAGCCGGGCGCGCCCCTCGGGGGCGGCGACCACGCACACGAACGTGATGTCGTCGGCGCCGGCCTCCTTCACGTAGCCGACGGCGGCACTCCCGGAGCCTCCGGTCGCGAGCATCGGGTCGACCACGAGGGCCTTGCGCCCGCCGAGATCGGGGAGCTTCGCATAGTAGTCACGCGGCTCGTGCGTCTCCTCGTCGCGCTCCATGCCGAGGTAGCCCACCACGGCGTCGGGATAGAGGTCGGTGACGGCCTCGAGGAGTCCGAGGCCGGCGCGGAGGACCGGGATGGCGACGACCCGCTTCGCGACCTGGGTGCCCTCGAACGGCTCGAGCGGGGTGTCCACCTTCCGCGGCTCGGACGCGAGGTCACGCGTGGCCTCGGTGATCAGCAGCAATCCGAGGCGGCGGGTGAGCGCCCGGTATTCGGCCGGCCCGGTCTCTCGGTCGCGCAGGCGCGTCAGCAGGTCGCCGGCGAGCGGGTGGTCCAGCACGGTGAACGCGGCGGTCATCGAGGCGCATCCTACGCGAGCGAGCCGGGGCACGTGGCAGGCGCTGCTTGCCATCGTGTGTCCTCGTCGGGCATCATGACGCCGTCATGCAGGGGTACTTCGGCTTCTGGTTCACCTACTTCGGGCGCGACCCGGGGTAGTCGCCGGCAGCCATCCAGCGACAGCGGCCCCGGGTCGGTACCCGGGGCTTTCTCGTCTCGGCGTGCCGCCCCCGGGCGAGGACGAAGGGATCGCACATGGTCGTCGTCATGAAACAGGACGCGACGGACTCGGACATCGAGGTCGTCTGCGAGAAGGTGCGCAACGCCGGGGGTGAGGCGTTCGTCTCCCGCGGCGCCGTGCACACGGTGGTCGGCCTCGTGGGCGACACCGCGCGCTTCCAGGCGATCCCGTTCCCGCAACTCGCGGGCGTCGACCACGTGATCCAGATCGGCAAGCCGTACAAGATGGTCGCGCGCGACCTGCACCCCGAGGCGACGACGGTGATGGTGGGCTCGACGCCCGTGGGACGCAGCACCTTCACGATCATCGCCGGCCCGTGTGCGGTCGAGAGCGAGGAACAGGCGATGATCGCGACCCGCGCAGCGAAGGCCGCGGGGGCGACGGTGCTGCGCGGCGACATCTACAAGCCGAGGACGTCGCCGTACTCCTTCCAAGGCCTCGGGGAGCGCGGGCTCGAGATCCTCGTGGAGTGCCGCCGCGACACCGGGCTGCCGATCATCATCGAGGTCGTCGACGTGTCGCAGGTGGGCCGCGTCGCCGAGATCGCCGACTGCATCCGGGTCGGCACGCGCAACGCGCAGAACTTCGAGCTGCTGAAGGAGGTCGGGCTCACGGCGAAGCCCGTGATGCTGAAGCGCGGACTCGCGATGACGATCGACGAATGGCTGCAGGCGGCGGAGTACGTTGCGCAGCGAGGGAACTCCGAGGTGATCCTCTGCGAGCGGGGCATCCGCACGTTCGAACCGGCCACGCGGAACACGCTCGATCTCGCCGGCATGGCGGTGGCACAGCACGAGTCGCACCTGCCGGTGATCGTCGATCCGTCGCACGCGGTCGGCAAGAAGCATCTGGTGGCGCCGATGGCGCGCGCGGCGGTGGCCGCCGGGGCCGACGCCGTGATGATCGACGTGCACCACGATCCGGAGGCCGCGCTCTGCGACGGACCGCAGGCGCTGCTGCCCGAGGAGATGGAAGCCCTCGGCAAGGAGCTGGTGGCGCTCGCCGAGGCGATGGGCCGCCCCGTGAACCGCCCGACGTGAGGGTTCACGCCGCGCCTTGACCCACGGATCTCCACGCTCCTACTGTCGGTGCGCCCGAAGGGGGGTTCCGTGCGGAGGATCGCATCGACGGCGCTGCTCGTCACGCTCCTCGTTCTCGCGACGCCGAGCGCGGGAACGCCGCACCTCGGCACCGGCACGTACCCCGACCTGATCGTGCACGACGCGGTCGTGCTCACCATGGACCCCGATCTGCCCACAGCCTCCGCGTTCGCGGTCACGGGTGATCGGTTCGTGGCGGTCGGAAGCGACGAGGACGTCGTGGGCCTCGCCGGCCAGAGCACCACTCTGATCGACCTCGATGGCAAGGCCGTCACGCCGGGGTTCATCGACTCGCACAGCCACTGGATCGGCGACCGCGGGCTGTACGGGGTCGCGTGGCCCCGGAAGGCGATCCAGATGGCGCTCGAGGGTGGGTGGACCAGCATCAACGAGCATTTCGTCAACCAGGAGCGACTGGACGAGCTCACCGGGCTCGATGCCGCCGGCGAGCTACGCCTGCGCGTCAACGCGTACCTCCCCGTCAACTACGGTCGCCACCAGCGGTTCGGGATGTGGTTCTCCGATCACACACCCGGCGAGGTCATCGGGCCGAGGCTCCGACTGGCAGGGGTGAAGTTCTTCATCGACGCCTGCAGCCCCAACACGATGTACATGACGCAGGGGCGCGCGGACGACCCGAGGGACTTCGGGAACTTCCACTGGAAGCGCATCGAGCTGCGGCGCATGGTCCGCCGGGTGCACGAGGCCGGCTGGCAGATCGCCGCGCATTCGTGCGGAGACGCCGCGACCGACGAGTTCCTCGACGCGCTGAAGCTCGCGTTCGGCGAGGAGGAAGGGAGTCAGTTCCGGGCCCGGCTCGAGCACGCGATCGCGCTCCGCAAGGACCAATTGAGGCGCATCCGCAGGATGGGCGTCTCGCCTTCGTTCCAGGTCACGTTCGTCGATTCCGACTGGAAGTGGGTCATGCGGCACGAATTCGACGACGAGCAGCTCGAGCTCATGGCGCGCTGGCGCGACATCGCCGAGGACCCGCGACTGCACGCGATGGCGAGCACGGACTCGCCGTTCGGCGAGGACTATCCGGACCTGCAGCCCACGACGGTGATGGACGCGCTGGCACAGGCGACGACGCGGATCGCGAAGCCTGGCCAGCATCCGCCTCGGTACATGCGCGAACAGCGCCTCACGCTCATGCAGGCGCTGCGTCTGCTCACCGTCGGCGGCGCATACGGGATCTTCGCCGAGGACGACCTGGGAACCGTGGCGCCCGGGAGGCTCGCCGACTTCGTCGTGCTCTCGGAGGATCCTCGCGACGTCCGTCTGCGGGCGCTCGAAGGCGTCGACGTCGCCTTGGTGTTCGTGGGTGGCTCGCTCGAGGTCTGTGCTCCCGGCTACGAGGCTCAGTGTCCTTCGTCCCCTTGACCGAGGTCCGCTCACGATTCCGCGAGCGAACCCCAGTCGAGGAACCGGGGCGATGCCGGCAAAGCGGCGATCAAGGTTCGGTCACTGCCGTCCGGTCGCATCTTGAAGATCCGGAAGCGCTCGTGGTCCAGGTTCTCCACCCTCACGACGATCTTGCGTCCGTTGGGAGAGTAGGTTCCGACGAACGCCCCGAGCTTGCCGGTCGCCGATGTCAGCATCTCCGGATCCGAGCCGTCCGGGTCGATCGCGAACACGTTCGGGTTCCGGCTGTAGTCGTAGGGCGAGGTGAACACGATGCGGCTCCCGTCGGGGGCCCAGTCGTGTTTGATGACCAGCAAGAGGTTGGGCGAGACGAGCTCTCGGACGTCGGTGCCGTCGATATCGACGGCGAACAAGCCGTTCTCCCGGAGGAAGGTCACGGTCCGGCCGTCCGGTGAGACCTCCGGGTTCGCGTCACCACCCTCGGCTGCGGGCAGGGGATTCGTCGTCAGGCGCCGCCCGGGAGCGTCGGAACCGTCGGCGCGCATCAGGAAGATCCCGTTGCGACGCCTCCCGCCCGAGTACACGAGATGGTTCCCGTCGGGGGTGAACGCAGCCTGGCCACCAGGGGTCGTCACCTCGTGCAGGCCGCCACCGTGGCGGTTCATGACGTAGAGCGCCTGATCCTCGAGCCAGAACACGATCCTCGTGCCGTCGGGCGACCAGTCGGGTGCGATCGCGTTGCCGTCGAGGTGCGTGAGCCGCCGGAGGTCGGTCCCGTCGGCCCTGATGGTGTAGATTTCCCCGCCCGAGCCCCTGTCGAGCGAGAACGCGATCCGACCGTTCTGGCCCGGCATGGTGGCCAGCGCTGCCGGCCCGGCGATCGAAACCATCGCCAAGGCGGCGATCCCTGTGATCGTGAGCAGTGTGATAAGTCGCCTCATCGATGTGGTCCCTCCGCCAGCACTCGCAAGTGTTCCCAGCCCTTCGCCGCATGGATCAGCTGAAACAACGGCGGGTTATCGATCCTCACCCTGAAGAACACGCGAGACCACGGAACGTTGAGGCTGCCGGCGATCGCGTCGTCGAGTGCTCGTTGGCACTCCTCGTGCGCCGTGCTCGAAGATCCGACCGCCGGCCGAGCCGACGTGCTAGGGTTCGGACACCGCCACGGCGTCGTCCGTGGCCCGACCGAGGAAGGGGTGCGATCTATGTCTGCCGCGACTGCGGTCACCGCGTCGTGCCCCGACGCCGGTCGTCCCAGCATCCGCTGATCGTCCGCGCCCTCCGGGCACGACGGTGCATCCACCGTTCGAGCTTGGAGGTCCGTCCGATGTCCCACGATGCACGGCGCGGCGAGCGGCGCCATCGTCAGCGCTCGTTCCGGTGCGGCCATTGCCGATCCGACGTGCCGACCCAGGCGGTCGGCACCGAGCACCGCAACCACTGCCCGAGTTGCCTCTGGAGCAGGCATGTCGACCATACGCCGGGCGACCGCGCGTCGACGTGTGGCTCCCTCATGGAGCCGATCGCGATCACCGTGCGCGGCGACGGGGAGTGGGTGCTCGTGCACCGATGCGGCGGGTGCGGGGTGGTGCACCTCAACCGCTCGGCGGGCGACGACAACCCTCTGCTGCTGGTGAGACTCGCCGTGAAGCCGATCGTGCAGTCACCGTTCCCGCTCGAGCTGCTCGCGCAGCTGTGAGGGATACATGACCGCTCGCTCGAGCGCTCCTCGGGCGCAATCGGAGATCAGGCCACTTCGAAATGCGGCGCAGGCATCTCGTCGTCGATGCAACTCGTGTCCGGTGGCGAGGCCGGGTCGTCCACCCAACCGTTGCGCAACCTCCTCGGACAGTCGAACGCGAGCATGTTGTGGCCGTTGAACGGGAACGACACCGGGAAGGCCGATGTGAGACCCGCCCCCGTCTCGGCCAGCGCCCGAGGACTGTACGCGTCGAACGCGCCGTACAGGATGAGGGCCGGGATGTCCGACGACATCGGTCGCTGCGCGGTGGCGTCGGCCGCTCCGACCGGCCAGACATCGCACACATCGAGCATCGGGCTCCGGCCGTACGCCTCGGCGATGCCCGGGTTGCCGGCCGACGTCTTATCCAGCCGGGCCTCGTCGATGAACGGCACCTCGTCGTGGCAGACGAATGAGTAGTACGTGCCCTCGCTGAAGTCGTACCGCTCACACTTCGGCAGGTAGCCCACACACCAGCCAGGGTCCTCGGCAAGGAAGCGGGCGACGAGCCTGACGTCGCCGTCGAGGGCTGCGTGCACGGCCGCGGGGACGAGCGGCGCGCCACCGAGATCCTGATCGGAGAGCATGACCCGCACGCCACGGACGAACGCGGCGCCGTCGACCACCACGTCGACCGGGTGGTCGAGTCCCGACCGGTCCTTCTCGACACGAACGGTCACCGGGTGGCCCTGCAGCCGGGCTGCCGCTTCGTCGAACGCGTCCACGAGTTCGGGGAACGCCTCGTGGCAGCGCACCTGCTCGGCGCACACGGCTGACAAACGGTGCATGGCGTCGTGAAGATCGTCCGGCGCCGCGGTCAGCCCATCGAGTTGCGGGAACTGCGGCGTGTCCAGGACGACGGAACGGATGCGTTTGGGAAACCGACGCATCGACTCCAGCACGATCCTCGATGCGGTGCCGTGCACCTGGATGTTCCACCGATCGATCCCGAGCGTTCGCCGCAGGTCCTCGATGTCGGCGGCGGCCGCCTCGAGCGTGTACGCGGCCGGATCGATCCCCTCGCGAACCAGCCTGTCGTAGCAGTCGCTCGCCGCGCTTCGAAGTCCCGCGCGGGCGGACGGTTCCGACATGGGGGCTCCGATGAGCTGTTCGGCCACGGCACGAACCTCAGGACAGGCGAGCGACGGTTGGGAGTGGGCCGCCCCGCGCTGATCGAGGATGATCAGCTCTCGATGAGTTCGCTGCGCGAGCGGCGCGATCCCGCCGTAGTCGGCGGTCGTGGCCAGCTCGACCCCGCCGTGGAGCATCGGGTCGGGCGTCGTGCTCCCGCCCGGGGGACGGACCCTGATCACGAACAACCGGATCGTGCGTCCCTCGGGCTTCGACCGATCCTCGAGCACGGTCAGGTACCCGCACGAATGCTCCGTGAGGATCACGAAGGACACGTCTTCCGGGCATGCGACGGGTTCGAAGGTAGGCCGGAAAGCTGAATCCTGGGTGCAGGACGCGAATCCCATAACGGTGAGGACGATGAGACCGATCGCCACCCGTGTTGCCATCTAGCTCATCCTGGTGAATGCTCCCGCTATCCAAGCCGCGACAAGATAGACACGCTCGTAGGTCAACTCCCCCTTACTCGTGGGAGCGGTCAACTTGACGAGGTGCATCGTCATTGTGTCGCCCTCGATCGTGAAGTCGATCGTACTGTGATCGAAACCGTCATCGAGCACCACGGTGTCGCCGTCCTTGAACTCGTAGCTCGAATCCCAGCCGATCGTGCCGTCATCACCGATCCCGATCACTCGGCCGTCGAGGAACCGGAGCTCGAATGGCCCTACCTCGCCCGCACAGCCATCAGGGAACGCCGCGATCCATTCGGCTTCGCTGAACCCAGCCGCGATTACGGTCTCCCGCCGCACCGAGCACGGGACCTTGTCGTGGAACCAGTTTCCCTCGAGCGGGTCCGTCGGTTCGGTCGACACGGCATCCGATGTCATCATCGACCCCTCAGGACGACCGCTCGCCCCGTCCAGGCTGGTGCATGCAATCGTGAGGGTCGAGATAGCAGCGGTGAAGGTCAACACGACCAGCCGCCGATCGATCCTTCCCGGTGTCATCGATCCTCCCTCAACTCATCCGCTCGAACGGGGCGACCCCGACGGCGGCTCCGACGAACGGATCGGGGTCGACCAGATCGATCGTGAGCCGGTCGCCTTCGATCCGGAACTCGAACGTGTACGTTCCGTCGATGTTCTGATCGCCGTCACTCGCGGTGAAGGTGTGATCGTCGACGAGCTCGTACGTGGCTTCTGTGCCGACGACTCCGCCCGGGTCGAACCAGACCATCTGCCCGTCCTGGACCCGCAGGATCCGCTCCCAGCTGGCCGGCGCGTACTTGCAGAGATCGTTCCTCGGGGGAAGTTTTGCGTCCTCCGACCAATACGCCCCCGCGGCCATCGGGCGGACGTACTCCTCGAACATGGCGCGCCCTTCGGCCCCCAGCTCCTTTGTCCCCCGCCTGAACGCGCGCACCTGATCGTCGCACGTGAACTCCTGGCGCCATTCGCCCTCGAGCGGATCGGCTCGTGCAGCTTCCCGCGTCGCGCTCGATGCCGGACGGCTCTCGGTGACGGGCTCGGTTGCTCCGTCGGAGCTGCACCCAGCGAGCATCGCGGCCAACATGACGAGCGCCGTTCCACCGGTCCGCCGCGACGCGTACCTCGATCGACGCGGTGGAGTGCGAGCGGATCCGCGATCAACGTCCTGCCGTCTCATGAACGACACCCCGTTGGCGGGCATCCCGGACCTGTGGATGCTGTGCTGTGAAGCGTCATGCATCTTCCTCCTCTGGATCAGGCACGTCCATGGGTGCCGCGCGGAATGGCGGTGTCGCTAGCGGCACCCCTCGATCTCGGGCAGGAGTGCAGGGAGTTCCCGGCACCATGCCGCCTTCGCAGTCGCGGCCTCCCTGCCGGAGATGGATGTGGTCGTTCCAGCCAGCCGGGCGCCGCCGGCGATCGGTGGGTCGGTGCCCCACGCCGGGGCGTTCACGCCGACGTTCCGGATCCGGATGCGAGTTTCGCCGCTGCCGTCGGCGTCCATCACAAAGAGGTCCGAGCAACAGAAGTCGTCGTAGCGACGGTCGCTCGCGAAGACGATCGACGCACCGTCGGGCGAGTATCGGGACGCGAAGTCGTTGTTCGGGTAGCTCGCCGGGGTCAGCCGTTGGATGCCCGTTCCGTCGGGATTCACGACGTAGACGTTGCTGGGAAGGCGGCAGCAGTTGCTGGAGAACGTGATGCGCTGCCCGTCGGGGGACCAGTCCGGCCTAAATGCTTCCAGGGACGGAGCCGTGACGGCATGGAGTCCGGACCCGTCGGGCGACATCACGTGGATCTGGGCGATGATTCCGTTCGCGAAGAGTCTGGTGAAGGCGATCTCGCTGCCGTCGGGCGAGAAGGATGGGTTGAAGTCTGCGGCATCGAAGGGCACGGGCGTGAGCGCCTGCCTGTCGGTTCCGTCGGTTCGGATCGAGAACAGTGCGCAGCCAGGCCTCGGCTCGTGTCGACACCGGGTGTAGAGCAGGCGAGTCCCGTCCGGCGTGTAAGTCGGTGCGAAGTCCTCCACGGCTCGGCCATCACGTGCGACCCGACGAACGTGGCGCCCGTCGTCGTCCATGATCCACAACCGCCATCGCCCGCTCATGTTGCTCGCGAAGGCGATGTGCTTCCCGTCGGGAGCCCATGCGGGCGAGGATGCGAACTCGCCTTCACCCACGTCCGTGAGCTGCCGGAGCCCCGTCCCGTCGGGGTTCACCGCGTAGATCTGTCCGGTGATGTAATCGTCGAACGCGATCCTGCCGTTGGTGCCGGGGTACTGCGCTCCGGCGGGGCCGGCCGAGGCGAACGTCAGGCCGGCCGCTATGAGGATCACGATCCAGAGACCGGGGGGCGTTCGCTTGGCTCGCATAGAGGATCTCCTTCCTGATGAAGTCGATGAGGCGACGTCCACCCGATGGCTCATGACGCGACCCTCGGCTGCCAATCGGAGGAGAAGATGCCACGCGCCCTTACGAGGGTGTGGAGATCGGTTCCGTCGGCGTTCATCACGGAGAGTCGACCGCTGAGGAGCACGATCCTCCGCCCGTTCGGGGAGTAGCTGGCTGCCACGCCATGGTCGTTAAGCAGCATCGGGTCGCTCCCCGAGGCTGTCATGACCCAGACGCTGTCGACGATCTCGTCCGGGATGCCCTTGATCGTGTCGAACAGGATCGTGGAACCGTCGGGCGACCATTTCGGCCCCGATGCTTCGAGGGCGGGCTCGGTGAGACGGTGCAGCCCGCCTCCGTCGGCGTCCATCACCCAGATAGCGGTGACCATCCCGCCTCGGTTGGCGCTGAAGGAGATGTGCTGCCCGTCCGGAGAGTAGCTGGGGCCGTTGTGGACCCAGTTCCCGCCGAGGAGCTTCGTGAGACCGGTGCCGTCGGCGTCAACCCGCGCGATGTCGCAGTACGTCGCGAACCCGAACGGCCTGGCACAGCGGGAGAAGACGATGTGATCGCCATCAGGCGACCAAGCGGGTGCCGTGTCGTCGAAGCCCGGGTCCTTCATGACACGGTGCTGTCCGGTGCCATCGGCGTTCATCACCCAGATGCGGCCGTTGCCGTTCTCGGAACAGAACTCTCCGGTCGTGTCCTTCACAGCGAAGACAATGTGGCGTCCGTCGGCGGACCACTTCGGCTGGGAGGCGCAGCGTCGACCCTTGAAGTGGGTGAGCTGCCGGACGCCGGTGCCGTCGGGTCGAACCGTGAAGATCTGGGAGTGACCACTTCCATCGGTGTCGAAGGCGATCTGGCCGTTCTTCCCCGGGAACGCGGCTTGGGCCGTTCCGGCGGCCGCCACGAGCAGTCCCATCAATCCCATGGCGGTCAGGATCATCGGCGTTCGCTTCATCGCCCCTCCCGGTTGTGGATCCTGTGGGCTTGCATACGCGCCTCCTTCATCACTGCTGGGTCCGGTCAACCGGACGGCTGCTTGCGATCCGAGACTCGAACCGGAACTCGTTGTTCACCATGAAGAACACTCGAGGCGGCGGAACGTTGAGTTGCTTCGCGCTGATGTGGGCGCGGGTGCGAGCTCAGCGGAGCGCGAACCGGGGGGCTGGCATCCGCACTACGCAGCCTGTGTCCGGCGGCAACGTGGGGGCGTCGACCCACACATTGCGGAATCTCCGGGGACAGTCGAACGCTAGGAGGTTGTGGCCGTTGTACGGGAACTCGACGAGGTACGCCGACGACAGCCTTGCCTCGGCCTCCTCGACGAGTGAGGCCGGGCTGTACGCGTCGAACGCGCCGTGGAAGATCAGGGTCGGGATGTCCGACGAGACTGGCTCGTTCGCGACTGCGTCGGTCTTCCCAACCGGCCACACTTCGCAGATGTCCGGATAGGGGCTCCGTCCGAACGCTTCGACGATCCCTTGATCACCCGCTGCCCACGACTCGAGGCGCGACGGGTCGACGAACGGCACCTCGTCGTGGCAGAGGAAAGAGTAGTAGGTGCCCTCGCTGTAGTCGTTCCATTCGCAGAAAGGCAGGTACCCGACACAACCACCTGGGTCTAGGGCGAGGAAGCGAGCCGCGAGGCGGAGGTCACCTCTGTGGGCTGCCGAGACGGTGAGAGGCACCAATGGGGCGCCTTCTGGCCCGCCGTCGGACACCATCACCCTGATCGCCCGGACGAAGGCAGCCCCATCGACGATCACGTTCACGGGATGGTCGAGGTCGATCCCATGCGATCCCCTTCGCACACTGACGGTTACCGGGTCGGCGTTGAGCTGTGTGATCACCTCGACGAAAGCCGTGGCGAGCTCGGGGAACGCGCGATCGCAGCGCGCGTCCTTCGCGCACGCGGCGAAGAGTTGTCCCATAGCGTCGCGCAGATCCCGCGGTGCCTCGGTCAGGCCCTCGAGCTGGGGGAACTGCGGCGAGTCGAGTTGCACAGACCGGATGTGCTCGGGGAAACGTCGGATCATCTCCATAGTGATCCGCGAAGCGGTGCCGATCACATGGATGTTCCAACGTTCGATGCTGAGCGCCCTCCGAAGATCCTCGGCATCGGCAGCCGCGGCTTCCAGCGTGTAGGCCGAAGGATCGATGCCTTCGGACACCAGCCGGTCGTGGCAGACCGCGGCGGCACTGGTGAGGGCGTCCCGGGCAGAGGGGTCCGACAGGCGGGCTCCCAGGACCTTCTCCGACATCGCTCGAACCTCAGGGCAGGCCAGTGGCGGCTCCGAGTGACCAGTGCCTCGCTGATCGAGCATGATCACCTCTCTGTGAGTGCGCTGGGCCAGCGGAGCGATCCCCTGATAGTCGTTGCCCATGGCCAATTCGATGCCTGGATGAAACATCGGGTCCGGCGAGGCCTTCCCCGGTGGCCGGATCCTCACGACGAACAGTCGGATCGTGTGCCCGTCGGGTTCCGATCGATCCTCGAGCACCGTCAGGTATCCACACGAGTGATCGTTGAGGATGACCAATGACACGTCGTCCGGACAGGGGGCGACCTCGAACGTCGGGCGGAACGAGGCATCCGTCGAGGTGCAGGAAGCAGTGAGCAGGACGGCGACGGTCACGACGCCGATCTGTCGGCGTCGGATTCCGCGACACTTCATCGTCCATTAACGCACGCGAACCCACGTGCCGGGTTCGAGTGTTGAGGCTTCCCAGGGGCTGGGCCACTGGACATCCAGGGTGAGGCGATCGCCCACGATACGGTAGGTGACCTTCGCCTCCTCGGTCCAGTTCCCTGAGCCGTCGTCGCGACCGATGAAGGCGTCGTGGCCTTCGATCAGCTCGTACGTCGGAACACTCGACACCTCGGGATGCTGGGGGTTCCATGTGACGAACGTGCCGTTGGCGAAACGCAGTCGCAGCGTCACCGACCGGTCCTTCCCGCAGAGGTCCCCGCGCGGCGGTTCGTCCGGAAGCCTGAACACATCCTGCACAAGGACGGCGATCCACCGGTCATACAGCTTGGGATTTGACTCTCGCTCGAGCGTGCGGACCATGTCCTGGCATGAGAAATGCGTTTGCCACTCGCCCTCGAGGGGATCTGATAGCCCTATCGTCTCAGCCAGAGTAGGTGATGCCTCCGCCTGGCTGGCAGGCGCTTGGCGCGATGCCGTATCACCGGAGCTGCATGCCGCCAGCAGCAGCGTCATCGCTCCGAGTATCGCGATGGTTCGTTTCATGGCGTCACACCTCCTGGATGTGGAACGGGATCTGCATGTCCCTGAGGCAGCTCGCGGCGGTTGGTGCGGATGTCGGTTCATCGATCCACGCGTTGCGTATCTCGAGAGCGCATTCGTTATGGCCCAGGGTGTTGTGAACGTCGGTGACTGCGATCACCCGCGCCTGCTCGAACGACTCGGCGGCAGCTCGGGCCACGGACGGCGGGCTGAACGGGTCGAACCGACCGACCAGGATCAGGAGCGGCACGTCGGTCAGCACGGGTTCGTGTACGGCGGGGTCGGCGGGCGACACGTTCCAGCCCTCGCAGGCCGCGAGGTAGGGATGCTGCCCGATCACTTGCGCGATGGCTGGGTCGCCGGCCGTCTCGGCCTCGAGCGCGGCGTGATCCACCAACGGCGCCTGGTCATGGCACAGGACCGTGAGATACGCGCCCAGGCTGAATGACTCGTCGGGCTCACATCGCGGGCGGTAGCCGGCGCACAGCAAGGGCCCCGAGGCGACGATGGCCGCCAACCGGGGGGTCATGCGTCCCGCGGCCGCCGATGCGACCATATCTGGCAGTGACCCGGCTGCGTCCGGATGGACGCCACCCAGAACGAAACCCGCAACGCGGAGGAACATGGCTGCATCCACCGTGACCTCGGTTCGTTCGCCGTCGTGCGACGTGATCCGGCGCTGAAGGGAGGTGCGCTCGAGCTGTGCGAGGGCTTCGGACCCCGAGGCTGCCAGGTCGGGGTAGGCCTTCTCGCACCGTACATCTGTCTCGCACGCTGCGTACAGGCTCTTCAGCGCGGAGCGTGTCCCTGTGACAACGCCGCTGACCTCGTCGATCTGGGGGAACTGCGGCGAGTCCATGAAGGCCGCTCGAACGTGCGGCTGGAACTCTCTCAGGTATTCGAGCAGGTAGCGTGACGTCGTCCCGTAGCTCGCGAGGTTCCACTGCGGGACGCCAAGAGCCACGCGCAGGTCCTCGGCATCCTGAGCGACGGCCTGCACGCCGAAGTCGCTGACGTCCACCCCGTCGGATGCGAGGCGATCACGGCACGCCTGGACGGCCACGACGAACTCCCCGGTGAGCGAGTGGGGGCTCGTTGTCCTCTCGCCGCCTTCCAGCGCTGTCACCTCCGGGCACTCCAGCGACGGCTCGGAATGGCCGACGCCGCGCACCTCCACCAGGTAGGCGATCCGGTGTGTCCGGCTGGCAAGCGGCGCGAGACCCGAGAACCCGTCGGGGCGGCCGAGATCGCTCCCGAAGACCAGGATCGGATCGGGCGACGGCCTCGCGTCCTCGGGGAAGACCTTCACCACGAACATGCCGACCCTCCCGCCCTGCGGGTCCGATCGGTCTTGGGGCACGGTGAGGAACCCGCACTTGTGCTTCTCGATGAATTGGGTTTCCACGTCATCGGGGCAAGCCGACCAGTCCAGGGTCGGGCTGAACGCCTTCCTCACGGCGTCGCCATCCGATGCCTCATCCGCGGCACCGCCTGCCGTACACGAGACGGCGAGCAGACTTGCCGCCGCGACGACAATCCATCGCTCGAGAGACTTCATCCCGTCATCCCGTCCATTTCCGGAGTGCTCACATCTAGGATGAAGACGCGAGTCCGCGGAACGTTGAGTCGTTCGGTGCTCAGCGCCAATGATTCACGCCACTCGAACGTACGGAGCTCGTTCAGGAACACCCCCAGCCCAGGGGTCCTGATGCTTCCTTCCCAACTGCTCGAACCAGAGCCGGTTGCCGGCGATCTCGAACGTGAACCTGTATGTGGCCTCGGTGCACCGCAGGAAGCTCTCGCAGACGGCGATGTCCTGGCCGCCGTCGTTCATGGTGAGCATGTGATCGCCTATCAGCTCGTAGGTGACCAGCCACGTCCCGCCACCTGGCGAGCTGAAGGTCATCTGTCCATTGGCGACGCGCATGATCTCGGTCCTGTCCCCGGCGCCTGCGCAGAGCGCCTGAGGGGTGAGTCGTGTGGCGGTCCCTGCGCTCGGGCCCCACGCGAAGTCGCGGATGTAGTAGGCGATCAGATCGGGCCGCGCTGTGCTCAGTCCGGTCGTCTCGGCCATCGCTCTGCGCGTCCTCGGGGATATCACGTGCATGTTCGTGATGAACGTTCGGACGTTGTCCTCGCACGTGTAGGTCTGGCGCCACTCGCCCTCGAGCGGGTCAGGGGACGCCCGGGATGGCGTCTGGCTCCGTGCTGGCGACGAACCGACTTGCCCGGGTGCGCGCCCTGTGGAAGCGGCACCGCCGTCGGTACACGCGGAGAGCACCACGACCATCATCAGGACGAAGGTGCGGAGACGACGGAGCGTCGAGCCGGTCAAGGTCCGCGCCTCCACGGCTGAGATCCGAAGAGCGCCGCACGGACCTCGCACTCGTCGACGAGCGGTGTGAGCGTGAGCCGGTACCTGGTCAGCTCCCAGCGGTACACGCCGGGCTCGATGTCGGCGCATGTGAGGTTCACGAACGCGTTGGTGGTGAACTGGTTGCCCGAGAGCCTGAAGTTGATCCCGGTGGGCGCCTCCCCCTCCCGCTGGAAGCCGGGGGGCAACCTCAGGTGCATGACGCCGTTGGGCTTGAGCCGCATCGTGTACGTTCCCGCCATCCCGTTGGCCGCGACGACCGGATCGTTCTCCCCAAGCGTGGTCGCGTAGACGCCGGCGATCAGTCCGTACGAATCCGCGTCGGCGCTGGCGGGCGGCGGCGAGGCGGCCGGCTGCCGTCCACCGCCTGACTCTCGCAGCGTCGTGACGACTCCCCACGTGCCGGCCCCCGCGATCGCGAAGGCCAGGAGCCCGGCGCCGATCTTCCGGTTGCGCTGCTTCCGCCGGTGACGTTCGAACAACCGGTCCAAGGCCCCTGGCGCGAGCTCGAACCGCCGGCTCGTGCGCTCGAGGTCCGGGCCGATGTCAGACATCTTCCGGCTCCAGGGTTCGCTTCATGGCCGCTCGGCCCTGCGATGCGAGGGCCCGGATCGTTCCCGGCCGAACGCCGAGCACGCGCCCGGCCGCCTCGGAGCTGTAGCCGAGCAGTTCGGTGAGCACGATCGCCGCGCGCTGTCGAGAGGTGAGCTCGGACAGCCCCTGCTCCACCATGAATCTGGCGTCCGCGGCCGCGAACTGGTCCACGCTCTCGCGCACGCTGAATGCCCGACGCAGGGCCATCGCCGCGCGCTTCGTTCGCCGGTTGAAGAGGTTGAAGGCCGTTCGATACAGGTATCCGGTCGGATCCTCCATCAGCCGAACTCGGTCCCAGCGCTCGAACACCTTGAGGAACGCATCCTGCATGACCTCTTCGGCCTCGTGGCGGTTCCCCGTGACGAGGCACAGCCGCCGGAACATCGTCGGGCTCTCGATCTCGAAGAACTCCTCGAAGCTCTGCGCGTCGCTCACGGCCTCGTCCGTGGCGAGACCGCGTGAGACCACGAGCCTGAGCGTTTCAGGCATCCGAAGGGGAGAACACCCGACATGCCCGAAGTGTTGAGGAGAAGCATCGGAGACCGACACGACCATGGGCGTTCAAAGGCGAATCCGCAAGCCCGCCGCCGCCTCCACGCTGCTCCGCCGAGGGCCGGTGGAAGTCGAGGGGCTCAGATGCGATCCGGCAGCTGCTGCACGCTCCAGGCGTTGCCGTCGGGATCGCTGAAGAAGACGAAGGAGCCCCACGGGAAGACCTGGATCTCGCTCGCATCGACGCCGCGGCCCACGAGTTCGGCCCGAGCTACCTCGATGTCGTCGACCACGAGCTGCAGGCCGGCGACCGAGCCGGGAGCCGACTCGGTGAGGC
This sequence comes from Actinomycetota bacterium, assembly GCA_035697485.1. Lineage (NCBI taxonomy): Bacteria > Bacillati > Actinomycetota > Actinomycetota bacterium. Next base: position 9,449 of record DASSCU010000063.1, on the reverse strand, counting down.
CGGTGCCGATCGAGATCGAACATGCCGAGCCCGGGGGGGTGAGCTGCACGAACCGCAGCTCGTCGGTGACCTTGTGGTCGTGGTCGAGGGTGAAGCCGACCTGGTCGGCGTAGAAGGACTTCGCCCGGTCGACGTCCGACACGGGCACGTTCACGAGTTCCAGCCTGAAGTCGGTCATGCGGGCATCGTATCCAGAGGGCGCGCACGCCGCGCGTTGACACATACCGATATAGACATATATAGTCGCGCCATGGCACGAGCGGCCACCACGACTGATGCTTTCAACGCGGTGGCTGAGCCGCGCCGACGGGCGATCCTCGATGTCCTCGCCATCGGGGAACGGCCCGTGAACGACCTCGTATCGGCCCTCGGCCTCGCCCAGCCGCAGGTCTCGAAGCACCTGCGCGTGCTGCGCGAGGTCGGGCTGGTCGACGTGCGCTCGGACGGGCGGCGCCGCATGTACCGGGTGAACGGCCGGTCATTGAAGCCGATCCACGACTGGGTGCGCACGTTCGAGGAGACCTGGACCCAGCGCTTCGAGCAGCTGGACACGGTGTTGGAGGAGCTCAAGGAACGAGAGGAAGGAGATGGGAACGATGGTGACTAGCGGGACCGCGGTGGTGACGCTTCCGTCGGAGACGCAGATCCAGATCACGAGGGAGTTCGAGGCTCCCAGGCACCTGGTGTACCGGGCCTGGACCACGCCGGAGCTGATCGAACGGTGGTGGAGCGGCAAGCGCGGTGAGGTGAGCGTCGCCGACGTCGACCTGCGGGTGGGCGGCTCGTGGCGCTACCTCATGACCGCGAACGAGGGGTTCGAGGTCGGGTTCCACGGGGAGTTCCGGGAGATCGTTCCGAACGAGCGCATCGTGAACACCGAGATCTACGACACCGGCCCTGGAGCGGAGGAGGCCCAGGGCCTCGAACCGGCGCTGATCACGACGACGTTCACCGAGGTCGACGGCCGCACGCTGCTCACGCAGACCACGGAGTGCCACAGCGCCGAGGTGCGAGACATGATCCTCGAGTCGGGCATGGAAGCCGGCATGCAGGAGTCGATGGATCGCCTCGAGCAGGTCGCCGGATCGCTCGCCTGAACCGGCGCGCGACGCGTCAGAACGCCGGCATCCACGTGCGGATCCGCGAGCGCCGCGAGTGGTGCGCGGATCAGTTCGCGACGTTGGGGATGAGCTCGACGATGTCGCACGAGCCTCGCCACTTCGCGATGTTCTCGGCGGGCGAGCCCACGCGGCTCTTCCGCTTGTCGGCGAGCACGGCGGCGGCCGCCTCCCACTCCGCGCCCTCGAGCCGTCGCTGCGCAGCCCAGAACTCCTCCAGCGAGGTGTCGCGGCCCTTCCGCCGGGTGACGACGAGGAGCTGCTGGGCGTCGGGCACGCCCGGTACCGTCTGCTCCTCGGGCCCGGGCTCCCGCTTCGAGATCACGAAGATCTTCCCGTCCTTGTACGCGAACCACACCGGGGCCGTGCGCCGCTTCCCGGCTCGCTCCTCGCCGACCCAGATCACGTCGGACTTCTTCAGCCCGTCCTCGGTCTCCTTCGCGAGCTTCGCCGGCGCGCTCTGCACGAAGACCGGAAACTCGATCTCGCCCACGATCGCGTCGTCGATGATGAACGACGCCACGTACGTGCCGGTTTCGTCGAACACCGCGTCGCCCACGCGATCGAGCTCGGTCGTGAGGTCCATCGCCCCGGCCATGCGGCGTGGCTCGGGCCCCCACCGCCAGATCGTGCGTCCCGAGGGTCCGATCAGCCGGATCTCCTCGCTCACGACGCCGACGGGCACCTTCCACGCGCGGAAGATGACGAACGGCAGCGCCGGGCCGGGCTGCCCGACGAGGTAGACGCCGTCGTTCGCCTGGGCGCCGTACGCCTCCCACACACGCTCGTCGACGACGGCTGCCGCGACGAGCTCTCCGACCGGATCCATCGAGCGGAGAGGATATACGACCGTTCCCGCCGCAGCGGCGTTCCCGGGCCCTCGCCTCAGACCGTGCGGGCGAGCCACAACCGCGGCTCGGCCACCTCCGGCAGCGACGGCATCGCGTCGGGGCTCTCCCACATCCGCGACAACGTCGCCTCGTCGGTGAGTGAGACCACCGTGTCGCAGAATGCCCGTCCGGCCTCGTACTGCTCGCGCTTCATCTCCACGCCGAGGAGCCGCTCGAACACCGGATCGCCGGCCTCGCCCTCTCGGTAGCGGCGCATCGCCTCCTCGATCCGGCCGTACGAGGGCAGCAGCTCGGCGCCGAGCGTGTGCATCACGTGGTCGCCGTAGCCCTCGGCCGCCGACATGAACGCCTGGATCCTGCCCAGCTTCAGCCGCTGCTCGTCGTCGAGCTCGGCGCCGAAGAGACCCTCGTCGCTCTGGAGCATCTGCTGCAGCGTCTCGGGGTCGCTCGCGTCGATCGTCGCCAACCGCGACCGCAGGCCTTCCATGTCGAACCGCAGCGTCGACAGGAAGTCGTCGAGCAGCTCAGCGAACCGGGTGCGCGCCCACGGCTGGGCGAACTCGAACCGGTGCGTCACCTCGTGCAGTGCCACGAACGTGCGGAAGTCGGTCGGGTCGAGCGACCAATCCGTCTCGAACCGGCGCACGTTCGGCACCACGAACATCACCGCGCCCGGTCCCGATCGTGGCACCGCCACGTCGTACTGGCCGAGCACCCGCTGCGCGAGAAACCCGAGCACCTGCCCGACCTGCGCGCCCATCAGCAGCGGCGAGATCTGGGCGAGCATGCCGCTCATCGCCTGCATCTCGGGCGGCATGGACCCATGCTGCGCGAGATCCATCGACTCGCCGATGCGCCTGGCGGCCGGCTCCAGCAGGCCGGCGAGGTTCTCGGCGTTCGCCCCGATCCACTCCGCGCGGCGCACCGCGCGCACGTCGGCCACGTCGATCGGCGGGTCGAGACCCGTGAACCGCGCGACGTGCAGCTCGGCGACTCGCACGGCTTCCTCGAAGCCATGGCGCTCCTCGTCGGTGGCGTCGTGGTCGTCGCCTGCTTCGGCGGCGCTCGCGACCGCGACCTGCCGCGCGAGCTCCCAGTTCACGGGTCCCGACGACGACGACATCACCCGCTGCATCTCGCGGAACAGCGGCGCGTCGCGCAACGACTCCGGATCCATGCCGAACGGGAACCCGAACCCGCTGCTTCCTTGATCGCTCATCGTCTCATCGTACGACCCCTCGGTCCTTCGGCCTTGGTTACGATGGCCGCGTGTCCGACCTGCGAACCGGCTCCGACCCCGACGCGAGCGTCCTGACGCGCGTGCAGGATGCGCCGCTCTCGCTCGACGAGGCGGCGGCGGCCGTTGCCGACCCGGCCGCCGGCGCGGTGTGCATCTTCACCGGCACGGTGCGCGATCATTCCGACGCCGGAGGCGTCACCGGCCTCACCTACGAGGCCTGGCACGAGCTCGCGGAGCAGCGGCTCCATGAGCTCGCCGGTGAGATCCTGGAGCGCTGGCCGGCTCGCCGCGTCGCGATCGTGCACCGCGTCGGCTCGCTCGAGGTCGGCGAGACGAGCGTGATCGTCGCCGTCTCGGCGCCCCACCGCGCCGAGGCGTTCGAGGCCTGTCGCCACGGCATCGAGCGGCTCAAGGAGGACGTGCCCATCTGGAAGAAGGAAGGCCTCGTCTCAGGCGAGGCCCACTGGGTGATGGGCAGCTAGATGGCGGCCTTCTCTCTCAGGACTCCTCGATAGCGATGGGCCGCGATCTCGCGATCGACCTCGGGACCGCGAACACCCTCGTCTACCGACAGGGCGAAGGTGTGGTGTTCGATGAGCCCGCCGTCGTCGCCGTGCGGGCGGACACCGGCGAGGTGCTCGCCATGGGTGAGGAAGCATGGCAGCTGCTCGGCAACGACGCTGGCAACGTGCTCGCGGTGCGACCGCTCAAGCAGGGCACGATGACCGAATTCGACGTGACGCAGGCCATGATCGAGGTCGTGATCCGCCGCACGATGACCGTGCGCTTCCCGCGTCCCCGGGTCCTGGTGGCCGTGCCGTCGATGAGCTCGGAGGTCGAGCGCCGTGCGATCGAGGACGCGATCCGGTCGGCGGGGGTGCGCCAGGTGACATTGGTCGAGGAACCACTCGCCGCCGCGATCGGCGCCGGGCTGCCCGTGCACGAGCCGGTGGGACACCTCGTCGTCGACATCGGCGGCGGCCGCTCGGAGATGGCGGTCGTGTCGATGGGGGGCGTCGTGAGCGGCCGCTCGGCCGCGCTCGGCGGGTTCGATCTCGACGGCGCCGTTCAGCAACACATCCGCACCGAGTACGGCGTCGCGATCGGGGAGAAGGCCGCCGAGGAGATCAAGGTCGCGATCGGATCGGCCTTCCCGACGCCGGGCAGCAAGGCCGCCGTCGTGATCGGACGCGAGCTCGCCACCGGGAACACCGTCGAGGTGAAGGTCACCGAGGACGAGATCCGCAAGGCGATCGGCGAGCCGGTGCACGGCATCGTCGAGGCCACCCGCCTCACGCTCGCCGAGGCGCCGCCCGAGCTCACGCATGACGTGCTCGAGACGGGCATGTTCCTCACCGGCGGGGGAGCGCTGCTGCGGGGCTTCGACATGTTGCTGGCCCAGGAGTGCGAGGTGCCCGTTCACGTCGTGGAACGGCCGCTCGAGACGGTGGTCGTCGGCACGGGTCGCATGCTCGAGCACCTCGAGGATTACCGGTCGGCGTTCCAGCTCGTCCGCCGTCGGTGACGCCGTGGCGGCCGGGCGTCAAGCGCCTGCGTCGGAGAAGAGCCGGGAGACGAACGACGCCAGCGCCCACAACGAGAGCGCCAGCGCGATCGCGCCGATCGCGACCGCGATCACGAGGCCCATCGCACCGCCGAGCCGGGCATGCCACGACGGCGCGCCCGACGCGACCGGGATGTACCCCTCCGGCACCTCGGTCCGCCGCTCGGTCGGAGCCAGCGCTGAGCGCGTGACGCCCCCTTCGCCGCTCGACCACGCGCCGATCTCGTCGTCCGTTCCGGGGAGGGGAGGCTCGGCCGAGCTCGTCGGTTCGGTGTCGCCGGCGGTCAGCCGGTAGACGAGCACGCCGACGGCCACGGCGATGACCACCACCAGCACGGTTCCCACGGGCTCGTCCTCCTCTCGGCGGCACGAGCGTACTTCGCCCGCAGGGGTTCCGTGAAGGAAGATCTCCGATGCCGCCCGTACTATCGAGGCCCACCATGAGACGCACCGCCCGCGTTGTCGCCCTCGTCGTCCTGTTCGCCATCGCGTTCGCCGCGGCCTGGATCCGGCTGCCCTACTACGCGGTCGGGCCGGGGCCGGCGAACGACGTCGCGCCGCTGATCGACGTGCAGGACGTGCCCCGGTACGCATCCGAGGGCACGCTGATCTTGACGACCGTACGCTGGCAGCAGGTCACCGCGCTCCAGTCGCTCGTGGCGTGGATCGACGAGTCGCGGTTCATCGTCGGCGAGGAGGCGATCTATCCCCCCGGAGCCGATCGCGAGCAGGAGCAGGAGCGCGCGATCTCCCAGATGGACCAGAGCAAGATCGACGCGTCGATCGTGGTCCTCAACGAGCTGTTCGACTACCCGGAGGAACATGGCAAGGGCGCCCTGATCCAGGCCGTCGGTCCCGATTGCCCGGCCGAGGGCGAGCTCTTCGTCGGCGACGTGGTGCTGGCGATCGACGGCCGACGCGTCGACTCGACCCAGGAGGCGAGGCGGACGATCGACCGCGTGCCGCTCGACGAGCCGCTGGCCTTCCGGGTGCGCGCCGCTGGCGAGGTCCACGACATCGAGCTGCTGCGGGAGCCCTGCGTCCCCGACAACGAGGAACCGCTGGTCGGCATCAGCATGGTCGACGCGTTCCCGTTCCCGATCGAGATCTCGAGCGGCGACGTGGGCGGTCCCTCGGGCGGCCTGATGTTCTCGTTGGGCCTGTACGACGCGCTCACCCCCGAGGACCTCACGGGGGGGCGGACGATCGCCGGCACCGGCACGATCGACCCCGGTGGCGACGTCGGCCCGATCGGGAACATCGCCGACAAGGTGATCGGGGCCGAGCGCGCGGGAGCGTCCGTCTTCCTCGTGCCCGCCGACAACATGGACGAGCTCGCCGACGTCGACACCGAGGGCATGCGGCTCATCTCCGTGGCGACGTTCGACGACGCCGTCGAGGCGCTCGAGGGGCTGTGACGGCCGTCGCATATCACCGCATGCGTTAGGCTCGCCGTGGGCGCGCCCGCCGCCCATCCGAGGAGGAACGACCCGAACCATGTCGACCGTCCGCATCCCCACGCGCCAGCGACGCTGGCCCGCGTTCGTGATCGGCGGGGTCGTCGTGCTCGCCGTGCTCTTCACGGTGATGTCGACGTTCTACATCGACCTGCTCTGGTACCGCGAGATCGATCAGTCCGGCGTGTTCTGGACGGAGCTGCGGACGAAGGTCGCGCTCGGCACCGTGTTCGGGTTGTTGTTCTTCGGGCTGCTCTACGCGAACCTGCTCGTCACGCGCCGCCTCGCGCCGCCGCCCCTGCGGTTCCTGACCCCGGAACAGGAGGCGATCGAACGGTTGCGCATGTCGTTCGAGCCGTTCCTCGGGTGGGCGCTGCCGGTCGGCGCCGCGGCGCTCGCGTTGCTGGTGGGCATCGGGGTCTCGCGGCAGTGGCAGGTGTTCCTGCTCTGGCGGCACTCGAGCGGCGTCGAGTTCGGTGATGTCGAGCCGTTGTTCCAGCGCGACCCTGCCTTCTACGTCTTCTCGCTGCCGTGGCTGAAGTTCCTGCAGGGATGGCTGTTCTCGACGCTCGTCGGGATCACGTTCCTCACGGCGATCGCGCACTTCTTCTGGGGCGGCATCCGACCGCAGGCGCGCACGTGGGGAGAGCGGGTCGCCCCTGCGACGAGGGCGCACCTGTCGGTGCTGCTGGGCCTGATCATGCTGGTCAAGGCCTGGGGCTACTACCTCGGGCGGTTCGACCTGCTCACCTCGCGGCGGGGCGTGGTGCAGGGGGCGTCCTACACCGACGTGAACGCGCAGTTGCCGGCGTTGAACTTCCTGATCATCGCTGCGGTGATCTGTGCGGTGCTCTTCTTCGCGAACATCTGGCGGCAGCGTTGGGCACTCCCGATCATCGCCGTGATCGTGCTGGGCGCCGTCTCGGTGCTGCTCGGCACGGCCTACCCGGCGTTCGTGCAGCGCTTCCGGGTCACCCCGCAGGAGTTCCAGCGCGAGCAGGAATACATCGCCGACAACATCGCGGGCACGACCACCGCCTTCGACATCGAGCCGGGCGGCGTCGAGGCCCCGCCGGAACAGTCGTACGAGCCGCAGGTGACCGCAGCGCAACTGCGAGCCAACCAGACCACGAAGGACAACATCCGGCTGTGGCGGCCTTCGATCATCGGACAGAACTTCCAGTCGCTGCAGCGGTTCCGCTCGTTCTACGAGTTCCGCGACGTCGATGTCGACCGCTACGACATCGACGGCGAGCGCAACGTGCTCATGGTCTCCGGCCGGGAGGTGTCGCAGGCCGGCATCCAGGCCGAGGCCCGCACGTGGCAGAACGAGCACCTCGTGTACACGCACGGGTACGGGGCGGTCGCCGCCAGGGTGAACACCGCGAACGCCGAGGGCGCGCCGATCTTCACGCTCTCCGATCTGCCTCCGCCGGCGACCGACCAGCCGGCGTTGGAAGAGCCTCGCATCTACTTCGGGGAGGGCGACGCGAGCGACGCTTCCTTCGTGATCACGAAGACGAAGACGCCGGAGCTCGACTACGAGGGGGCCCCGTCGGGCTACGAGTACCAAGGGACCGGTGGCATCGAGGTCGGCAACGTGGTGCAGCGGGCGTTGTTCGCGTGGCGCTTCCGAGACGTGAACCTGCTGATCTCCGGACAGATCGTGCCGACGAGCCGCATCATGATCTACCGCGACATCTACGCCCGGGCCCCGAAGCCGGTGCCCTTCCTCACGTTCGACCGCGACCCCTACCTCACGATCGTCGACGGTCGTCTCGTGTGGATCTGGGACGCCTACACCACCACGAACGAGTACCCGTACTCGGAGTCGATCAACCTGCAGGATGCCACCGAGGGTGATCTGCCTTCAGTCCTCGCGAACTACATGCGCAACGCCGTGAAGGTGACGGTCGACGCCTACGAGGGCTCGATGACGTACTACGCCGATACGACCGACCCGATCATCCAGGTGTGGGCCCGTGCGTACCCCGGGCTGTTCACCGATGTCGCCGAGGCTCCCGAGGAGGTCCGCGCCCACTTCCGGTACCCCGAGAACCTCTTCCAGGTGCAGGCCACGCAGTACGCCAACTACCACGTCACCGATCCCGAGGTCTTCTACCAGAAGCAGGACCGGTGGGAGATCGCGGCCGACCCGACGCAGCAACCGATCGACGTCGCCGCGGGCACCACCTCCACTTCGTCCCTCGATGCGGCACCCAGGCTGCGCCCCTACTACCTGCTGATGCGTGCGCCTGGAGAAGCCGAGGAATCGTTCCAGCTCGTGCTGCCGTTCGTGCCGGAGGGCCGCCAGAACATGGTGGCGTGGCTGGCCGCGGAATCCGACCCCGGCGAGAACTACGGGCGGCTCCTCTCCCTCGAGCTTCCCGCTTCTGAGAACGTGCCGGGACCGTCGATCGTGTTCTCGCGAATCAACCAGGACCCGCAGTTCTCATCCGAACGCACGCTGCTCGGCCAAGGCGGCTCGACCGTGCTCTTCGGCGATCTGCTGGTGATCCCGATGGCGAACTCCTTCCTCTACGTGCAACCGGTCTACGTGCAGGCGAACCAGTCGGCGGCGGTGCCCGAGCTGAAGCGGGTCGTCGTGGCCAACGGTGACGTGGTCGGTGTCGGACAGACGCTCGACGAGGCGCTCGCGGAGTCGGTGGCGGGCCAGGTGGAACCCGACGGCGACGGTGGGGGTGACGGTGGCGTCGATCGCACGGTCGCCGAGTTGCTGGCCGAGGCCGCGCAGCACTTCGAGGCGGCCGACGCGGCGCTGCGCGAGGGCGACCTCGCGACCTACCAGGAGGAGATCCGGGCCGCGCAGGACCTCGTGGCGCAGGCGCTCGAGCTCTCCGGAGCGACGCCCCCCGTGGAGGGCGAGGCCGCGGCGTCCCCATCGCCCTCGGCCTCTCCGACGCCGTAGGCGGACCGGATCCGGCCGGTCGTCACTCCGGCAGGCGGAACCCCAGATCGGCCTCGACGTCGGCGACGTCCATCTGCGCCTTCTGTAGGTGGCCCGAGTAGTCCCAGTTCATCGACTGCCAGCGGGTGAACTGGTCGAGGACCCAGACGCCCGACTGCCGCGAGCCGTTCCCGCTGCGTCCGTTGCCGCCGAACGGCAGGTGCGCCTCGGCGCCCGAGGTCGAGTTGTTCACGCTCACCATGCCCGCCGAGATGCGTTCGCGGAAGCGGAAGACGCTCAGCGGGTCGCTC